>JBQGON010000190.1:0-6136 GCA_052087065.1 Vibrio sp.
GATCAACAGTATTGGTTCAGCCAGTCAACCGATCGCGCAAGCTATCCTTGCTGATAACAGCCAAGGGAAAAACAAAGCGACGTTGATGAGTTTAGTCGCGGTGGTTATGACGGCGGCGATGTCTTTTGGTCCTGCGCTTGGCAGTAAGCTTTTGGCCAATTACGGGCCGACGGGGCCTTTTTACGCGTGCTTATTGATTGCGCTAGTATGTGGCATGTTACTGATGTTGATACGTTGTCCAAAACAAGTAACGTTATCACACGAGAATCCTTTTTCTCTCGCAGCCCCCTTAGCGCGCAGTGAAGTCGGCTTATTGAAATGCCTCTTTATTGTCTTTTTATGTCAATTTAGTTGGAGTCTGTATTTCCAAAATATCTCGTTTATTTTTCCACAGATTTTTCACCTATCATTAGAAAGCCAAGAATATCAATACTATATGATGGCGGTAGGAATAGTGATGATGGCATCGTTGCTACTATTACCTCGATTGGTGTTGTCATGGTTGCCTTTAACACGGGCATTGAAATTGGTATTAACCGCAGCAGGAGTGGGTATGGTATTGCTTGCTTGGACCCCAACGTTTGTGACCCATGTCATTGTGATGGTATTCACCGCGACAATGGTTGCATTGGCATTCCCACTCTATATCACCGCGTTGTCTGACCGTGCTAGCGATAAAGATCAGGGGTGGGCGATGGCTTTATCGAGTGCCATGGTCGGGCTTGCATGGACATTAACTGGGTACTTGACGGCAATTATGGTGAATATAGACATAAAATTACCAACGTTAGTGGCTGCTTTTGGTTATGCCGTGTCACTGATGCTCATTCCACGAGCAAGAACCCAAACATTAAAAGAGGCTCAAGCATGAGTGTATCGTTCGAAGCGTTAATTAAGCGCTATGATTATCATCCCGTCATTCCGGCTGAGCGCCAATATGGGCGGCCCTTGATTGTGGATTTAAGTCCGGAAAGTGCGATTTGGCAAAAGGTCACAGCGGGGCACGATTATGCACAGGAAATCAAACGTCAGGCGGCTGCAATCAACGCAACCGTTGAAGTCGGACGCTACGGCGAAGAGCGGCTCATATATCAAGATACGGAGAATTTTTCGGGACAAGAAGCCAGAACGTTACATATTGGTATTGATCTAGGAATTCCTGCTGGGAACTGTGTTTATGCGCCACTTGAAGGAACGGTACTGGGATTTGGCAATGAGCCAACTCAAGGCTCGTATGGTCCATCGATTGTGTTACAGCATGAGTTAGAAGGGCAGGTATTTCATACCTTATACGGGCATTTGTCGGTAAGTTCATTAGAAACAATCACGGTTGGTCAAGTCATTGCTCGAGGAAAGCCGTTTGCTACGATTGGTGAGCCAGATGAGAATGGCGGCTGGCCAACGCATCTGCACTTTCAAATTATTCGCGATATGCAAGGGAACACCGCCGACTATGTTGGGGTAGTCGATCCCCAATATGCAGATTTTTATTTAAATAATTGCCCCGATCCAAACTGGATTCTCAATATGTCGCTATAACCCGTTGTTGCCGCTCAGGAGGCCAATTTTCTGACTGGCTTTTTACTTTGCCGTCAACACACTCTGTTCACGTCGAAATAAAGTGATTGCAAAGCAATCAAGGAACTCGCATGAAGACTATTTACGTTGCGCCTTTTTGGCGGGGTTTGATGTTAGGGACCATGCTTACTGGGCTATTTATGGGAGCATTTATTCCCGCCGTCGGTAAAGCAGCGGGGCCTTGGCATATTGAATTACATTTTTTAGCGTTTGTCATCGTTGGCAGTGTGATTGCGGCATGCTTATGGCAATTACATGGGATGTGGCATTGTTTGCTCATCACCGCGATTCCTATTGCGCATGAGGTGTGTGAAATTTGGGGGCATCATCATGGCTTAGAACACATGGATATTGTTATTGATATCGGCGGCGGTATCGTTGGCGTTATTGCTGTCCATGTCGCGATGAAATGTTGCCTCAAAAGGGGATAAAATCTGAACTTAAAAAGAGTTTCATAAATACATGCTAAATTGTGATATATTCTGCGGCCATCAACTCGGATATGAATTGAACCATGAATCGTAAGAAGCAAATTAATGAAGCGCTCAAAAAGCGTCTGAAAAAGCACAATGCTAAGCTACACCGTAGTAATAAGCCACGTTATATCTCGAAAGCAGAGCGTGCAAAAATGGAACAAGAGAATGCAGAAGCTAACCCTCTTGAGTCCACAGTGAGTGAATAACTGACATTGTCACTGCATCAACGTGGGGTCGGCCTGTAAGCGTTTCGCCCCACAGTGATCAACATCGAGCGTTGTTATCCAATTACGCTGGAATGGTAAACCCTAAAGCTATCGCTTTATCTCTACGAGCATCTCGATTGCCGAGATCGTCACTTGCCTCTACCCATAAACGCGAGCATCGAGTTCCTGTGCGACAAAATGCGAGAATTGGTTTCGTTGCTGTTTTGAGGCTGCTGGCAAATTCGGCATAATTGTCATCGGTAATCGCCGTCGATATGACCGGTTGCTCGATAAATGTGAGGCCTAATTGCTGAGCTTGCTTGGCTAACTCGATATTAAGGGGCTGATTGTCTCCTTCACCATCAGGACGGTTAGCAATGATCGTTTTAAACCCCGCATCGGCGATGAATGCCAGGTCCGCTTGAGAGATTTGTCCTGTAACGGATAAATCATGAGTTAATGGCACGATGTTGATCGTCATGTTGTTTTTTCCTATATCGGGTTATTTGTTGGCGTGACTAACACTCTTATTTCATTCAAGCTACGTCACGTATATCCCCAATTCACACCTATTAAGAGCAACTCTACAAGAGCGGTCGGCGTTTTGCCATGCACAGACTCGTCAACCCAGTATATTTCTTACCAATGAGGTGAAATTGAAAAGTTGGATGCTCTGGATATTTTTCTATGCCTAACTCTATGATTAATTGGTCATTGAAAAATGTCTCCTGCGACGTTTTGTGATGGCTCTCTTAACTTTATTGGCTGAAAGTATGGATGAAGTTGCTGTAGTTTGGCTACTTAGAACGATTTAACAGTCCTATAAGCGATGACACGTTAAAAAGGCGGCCACAACGATAATGTTGAAGCAGTTAAGAGGCCTCCTATGAAAAATTATAAATTATCCGTATTGGAGAAAGTTGGATTCGGCTCGGGGGATATGGCCGTAAACGTCGTCATATCATCGATGATGTTAATCATTACTTTCTTCTATACCGATGTGTTCGGTATTAAGTCGCAAGACTTGGCGATGTTGTTTATTGTCGTTCGTTTAATTGATGCGGTGACGGATCCTGTGATGGGGATCATTACCGATAAGGTCAATACACGTTGGGGCCGCTACCGTCCATACATGTTGTTTTTGTCAGTCCCTTTTGGTATTTCCGTATTCCTGACATTCAGTACGCCAGACGTTGATTACAACTCAAAACTGGCTTACGCTTATGCGACCTATATTCTTGTCACAATCATGTTTACCGCGGTAACCATCCCTTATATTTCTTTGATCAGTGTGCTGACCAACGATCCTAAAGAACGCCTGTCTGCCAATGGTTACCGGCTATTCTTTGCTAAAATTGCGGCCTTTCTTGTCACGATCATTGTACCGCAGTTAGCCGCTGCATCAGGGGATGGAGTGCAGGAAGGGTATAAATTTGCCATGGGTCTCATGGGTCTAATGGGAACGCTACTGTTCTTGTTCTGTTTCTTTACCACCAAAGAGCGTGTTGCTCATGAAGTTGAAACGAAAACCTTGTTTCAACAAGCCGCGTTATTGGTGAAAAATGACCAATGGCTTATTTTATTCTCCGTGTGTGTGACTGGGACGGTGGGCTACGTGATTCGCGGATCGGTGGGCGCCTATTACGCCAAATATTATTTAGGCGGGGATGCCGCGATGATTTCTTCGTTTTTAGCAACGGGGGTCACGGCTGCAATTCTAGCGATGGTCGCATCGACTTGGATGACAAAACGTTTGTGTAAAGTGAAGTTATTCCGCTACTCACAAATCGCCGTACTTGTTCTTAGTGTCATGATGTATTTTCTGGTCGGGCGTGACGATGTGGCGTTAGCGTTTGTATTCTACTTCTTAATCTCTTTTGTGGTGGATTTACATGCGCCGGTGTTCTGGTCTGCGATTGCAGAAGCGGTCGATTATGGTCAATACAAAAATCACGAGCGTGTCTCTGGGCTATCTTTTGGGGGAATTTCTTTCGCTCAAAAATTTGGGATGGGTATCGCTGGAGCCATCGTCGGTTGGTTATTGACTTACTTTAACTATGCACCGAATCAAGAGCAAACGGCGGAAACATTAACAGGAATTGCATTGATGTTGACTGTCATTCCTGGCGTGTTCCACTGCATCATGGGGTTATTGATGTTCAAATATAAAGTGACCGATGACTATTATCAAAAAATGATGGTGAACATGCCAGAAGATGCCGACGATGTTATCGCGGGGGACGCCGCGCCTGAACCGATTAATTCTGCATTAAAATAGACTTAAACAAGGATATTCGATGAAATTTAACAATCCCATCATTACGCAACGTGCTGATCCACAAGTGTATCGTCATACCGACGGCTATTATTACTTTACGGCATCTGTGCCTGCTTATGACCGTATCGAGTTACGCCGAGCTACAACACTGACTGGGCTTGCTGAACCAGAAGCGATAATTACAACTTGGCAAAAACCCGACGAAGGTCCGTATTCAGAGCTCATTTGGGCTCCTGAAATTCACTTTGTCAAAGGACGCTGGATGATCTATTTCGCGGCAGCGCCAAGTCGGGAAATTAAACACGATTTATTTCAACATAGGATGTATGCCATTGAAAATCTGAGTGCTGATCCGATGACGCCGGAGTGGACATTCTGCGGTCAAATTGATTCTGGTATTGATGCATTTTGTTTGGATGCAACAGTATTTAGCCACCAAGGTAGAGATTATTATATTTGGGCGCAGAAAGATCCTAGCATTGCCGGTAACTCTAATTTGTACATAGCAGAAATGGTGTCTCCGACTGAGTTGAAATTGCCGGGAACCTTACTCACCATCCCTGAACTTGATTGGGAAACCCGAGGTTTTATGGTGAATGAAGGGCCATATTTACTCAACAGCCACGGTAAAGTTTGGTTAACTTACTCGGCCAGTGCAACCGATGAGAACTATTGCATGGGGATGCTGTGGGCGGACGAAGACAGTGATTTACTGGATGCTGCGAGTTGGACGAAATCTCAAGAGCCGGTGTTTGCGACCAATACCCCCGCGAAAGTATTTGGACCAGGGCATAGCTGTTTCACAAAGGATGAGCATGGTGAAGACGTTTTGGTGTATCACGCTCGAGAGTATACAGAGATTGAAGGCGATCCATTATGGGATCCAAACCGCCATACCCATATGAAGGTCATCACGTGGGAAAATGGCTTCCCGCAGTTCGGTGATGCAGAGTAACCGAGGTATAAATTGAAGTTAAAATGCCCCTTATCAAGGGGCATTGTCGATTTGGGGAGCTTTAATGTTAGCGCGATTAGCTGGCGAGTAACCAAATAGCGACACCAATCATTAACGTGCCAGCAATACGGTTAAGTAAACGAATATTTTGTGGTTTATTCAATGCGCGACGCAGACCTTTACCGCCGGTCGCATATAACGACATACATACGAATTCGGATACCATGATAATCGACACCAAATAAATCAATTGCGGAGCAATGCTCGCCGAATTATCAATAAAAGGCGGGAGTAAAGAAATCATAAATGCCCATCCTTTTGGGTTGGCGATGGCAGTGACGAAACCTTGGACCACCAGATCCCAATCGGAACCGTTAAATTCTTGCTGTTCAAAGCTTATCGCCAGTTTCCCGCGAGCGAGCCACATTTGTAGTCCTAAATAGGCTAAATACATAGCGCCAATGACTTTACATATCGTAAAAACAAGTGGGTAATTGAGCATGACGGCGGCAATGCCTACCACTGCGGCAATGGCAACCGCGGCGACGCCGAAAACTTCTCCCAACATCATCCATAGTGTGCGTTTATAGCCGATACTCATGCCGAGTGTCAGCGCTAGAGTCATGCACATCCCTGGTGTGAT
>JBQGON010000191.1:0-6086 GCA_052087065.1 Vibrio sp.
GCTGCAAATGCAGCCCTTAACGTCTTTTGAGAATGGGGATATTGACGTGCTGAGTCACGTAAATACACACATTTTCAGGAGATATTTATCAGTTCGCTCTACACTAAGTGATAAATGGAATGACAATGCCTTAGGGTAATTAGGGAGTAATCAGTGACCAGCCAAACCTATCAAACTACGCGTTATAAGAAAGCGAAATGGTTATCACTGACTGTCTTTATGCTGTGTTTTGTTATCGCTGTGAGCGGTTTTTTTTGTTGGATACGAGGTGAGGTTATTGCTCAAGCCCAACAGAAAGTGACAACGACTCTCAATCGGTTTGATGGCGTTTTTGCCTCGATCGATGAGATGTCGCTAGTCCTCAAGCGTTATCGACTATTTCCTTGTCATAAACTCCGTCATATGATGACGGTGCAAGCTTTGCAAATTCCAAGCAGCCTTGCCATCGAGGTGAAAACACCGTCTGGTTATTGCAGTTCGCTCGATGGCCATGGCAATCAGGCTTTCTTTTCCATGCCGCAAACGAAAACACTCGCATTTTCTACCAGCGATATAACGTCGAGCACTATCTATTATCGCCCGAATAATGACACGGTAACGAAGTTAAATCTGCCGTACTTTACAGAACATTTGGCGATTGAACCCGCCTATGTGCATCTCTCTATGCAATTAGCGCCAGGTGGCAGTGATGACAGTTCTCATCAGCGAGTGTCGTCTTTCGGTCATAGTTTGGTCTCGTCGCAATATTACCCTTATTCACTGATAGTCACATTTCAATATACGCAGATGCTTCAAGCGATTAAATTTCAATTGATAATTGCGTGTTTATTTATAATACTCATTCCTTGGTTGCTTGCTCGTCAATGTTATCACCTGTTATTGACCCCGAGTTATTTGGCAAGGGAAATAAAACTGGGTATTGAGCGGGGAGAGTTTAAGGCATATGTGCAGCCGATTATGGATAGTCAGCATCGGGTCATTTATGGTGAAGTATTAGTTCGTTGGCTTCATCCCAAGTATGGTTATATTCCACCGCATGAATTTATCGAATTGATTGAAAACGCGCATCTCGCATCACGATTATCTTCGACTTTATTTACTCAAGTCATTGCTAAGTTGAAAGCTCACATTAGAACGCAAGATCATGATTTCTATCTATCATTTAATGTCTCTGCTCAGCAGTTATTAACTCCACAAATCCTCAATGACTGTCAGCGTTTTATTCAAGCAATGGATAATAAGCGAATTTATCTTATTCTTGAATTAACAGACAGAGGCAAGGTAGTGAACACGGAGATGATGTTTAATACCTATCAAGAGCTCTACAATCTAGGGGTGCGTTTTGCTATCGATAATGTTGGAGTAGGAAAGTCTAGCTTATTTTATATACAGATTTTTATCATCGATTATATTAAAATCGATAATCAATTCATTAATTTGATTGGTAGTCAAAGTATTTACAGTCAAGCTATTATTAATCTATTGGATTTAGCAAAGCGTTTGAGTATACCGAGTGTTGCTGTTGGTGTAGAAAATAATGAGCAGTTTATTTATTTACAACAGTCTGGCATTGATTATTATCAAGGCTATCTTTTCAGCAAAGCCATACCAGTCAATGATTTCATTAACGATTGGTTGAAGTGAATTATAGCAGGCCGCCAGAGTAATGCTGGACATTTCTGCCCAGCATTAAGAACTATATCAATGGTGTTAATCGGTTAACAGTGATTTGAGCCCATGTGGTTGACAGCGCAAATATTGCGGTGCAGCTTGCACGGTCGCGCCAAGCTCTGCAGCCGCATGCCAAGGCCAACGTGGGTCATAAAGGATGCCACGCGCGAGCGCAATGGCATCGGCTTTACCCTGAGAGACAATGTCTTCGGCTTGTTGGGGCTCGGTGATTAAGCCGACAGCGATGACGGGCATAACGACATGCTCTTTTATGGCTTCAGCGAAACCTACTTGGTAGTTAGGGCTGACATCAATTTGCTGCTGTGCAGTTAATCCAGCACTGGACACATGCATATAGTCACAACCACGAGTATCTAACGCCTTCGAGAGGGCGATGCTTTGCTCAATATCCCAACCGCCTGTCGCCCAATCGCTGGCACTGATACGTACACCTATTACGAAATCAGTCGGTAATGCTGCTTTGATAGCATCGTAAACCGCTAACGTTAAACGCATACGATTTTCAAGAGAACCGCCAAATTTGTCTGTCCGTTGATTGCTCAGGGGAGATAAAAATTGGTGAAGTAGGTAGCCGTGAGCGGCATGAATTTCTACACCAGCAAAACCCGCTTGATAAGCTCGTTGCGCGCCTTGCACAAATTGAGAGATCAATTGCTCAATGTCTTGCTCGGTCATTGCGCGAGGTCGAGGATCTTGCTCGTCATAAGTTAATGCGCTAGGGGCGATAGTTTGCCAACCATTGTCTTGCTCAGGAGCAATCGCCGCTCCGCCATCCCATGGTAAGTCGGTTGAGGCTTTGCGGCCCGCATGCCCGATTTGCATCACCATGGGTATATCAGAGTATTGGTGAATGTTAGTGACAACATTACGCCAAGCTTGTTCGCAGTCATCGTTATAAATACCAGAGTCGGCGTACGAAATTCTGCCTTCAGGAGAGACGGCACTTGCTTCTACAATCAATAAACCTGCACCAGATTGGGCAAGCATTCCATAATGTTGGTGGTGCCAAGGCTGGACAACCCCTTGTTCTGCCGAGTACATACACATAGGAGCAATAATGATGCGATTGTTGAGCGTCATAGAGCCTACGTTGAGCGGGCTAAATAAAGTTGCCATGAGGGATCTCCTTGTAAGTGTGACTTTTGTCACAAATATAATGTAACGTTCATTCTACACCCACAATACGGGGTCAATGCAAGTGCTTTAATTGGGGGGATGTGACGGGGTGTTACGGTGGAAGTGTAAAATAACAACAGCCCTTTAAACTGGGCTGTTGTGGGTCGTAATTATGCGAAGTGCGACTCTTGTTCACTGAGTATGTCGACCGGCTCACTGTCCGTGTCGAGTAAGTGATGTTCGAGTTGCAGCGCTTTACTAGTGCTCAGTAATATCTCGTGATGCAGGCTTGGGTTCTCTTTCAGGCTCTGCCCGTGAGAAGGAATCATTTGCAGCACTTTCTCTTGCCATTCAGGCGTTGCCATTTTATCTGCAAAACACGTTTTTAATAAGTTAAGCATGATTGATGCAGAGGTTGAAGCACCTGGCGATGCGCCCAACAATGCAGTAAGAGTATGACCCTTCGAGCTAACCAGCTCCGTGCCAAGGCGCAGTTGCCCGCCTAAATCTGGTTCTTGTTTGATAATTTGTACACGTTGCCCAGCTTGCCATAATGACCAATCGTCAGGGTTGGCATTAGGAAAGAAATCTTTGAGGGCGTTTATTCTGTCTGCGTTACTTTGTCTTAATTGTCCCATCAAATATTTCACCAAATCGAAATTCTTAAGTCCGACTTGCGCCATAGGCAGAAGGTTAGAATGGTTTACCGATGAGAATAAGTCCCAAAGAGAACTATTTTTTAAGAACTTACTAGAAAAGCTCGCAAAAGGTCCGAAGAGTAAATACCGTTTGCCATCAATCACCCGCGTATCTAAATGCGGAACGGACATTGGAGGCGCACCCACGGAGGCTTTCCCATACACTTTGGCTGAGTGTTGGCTTACCAGTTCAGGGTTGTCCGTTACCAGGAATTGGCCACCCACAGGGAAGCCGCCATATTGCTTCGCTTCAGGAATGCCTGATTTTTGCAATAAGGTGAGTGAAGCACCACCGGCACCGATGAATACGAATTTTGACGTGACCGTTTTGCTGGTATGCGTCTCTCTATCATAAACGGTTATATTCCAATGACCTTGCGCGTTTTGTGAAAGTGCTTTGACTTCGTGATTCGTTGTGCACTTAAAGTGCTCCGATGTACGTAGGTAGTCGAGCATTGAGTGAGTTAAGGCACCGAAGTTGACATCGGTACCGATGCGCATCCGCGTTGCTGCAATCGGTTGAGAGAGGTCACGATCTTTCATGATAATAGGTACCCAAGATTTTATCTGATCATAATCTTCTGAGTACGCCATACCATCAAACAATGGATTACGTTGTAGAGCTTGATAACGCTTACGCAAGAAGCGCACGTTCTCTTCTCCCCAAACGAAACTCATGTGAGGAACGCTATTAATGAAAGATTGCGGCGATTCAATAATACCTTGATTGACCAGATAAGCCCAAAATTGACGTGACAATTGAAATTGCTCGTAAATGTTGGTGGCTTTATCAGTATTAATTTCACCGTTACTTTGCTCTGGCGTGTAATTCATTTCCGCTAAAGCAGAGTGCCCAGTTCCAGCGTTATTCCAACCATTTGAACTTTCTTCAGCAATGTCACTCATGCGTTCAAATAATTGTATATTCCAATTGGGTTCCAATTGGAGCAGAAAGGTACCGAGAGTCGCACTCATTATACCGCCCCCGATAAGAACGACATCAATTGGTTGCTCAAGGATCTCAGAGTTACGCTGGTTCATTCCGTTGTGACCAGATTCTTTTTTCATGAGAAGTAACATCCTAACTTGTGAGTAGTTAACTCGTTCTCAATGCACTTCATCACACTCATGCCAAGGCCCCACTTAGGCGCATAGAGATCGCGCAGTGACGTCTTCAGGTAAGATTGCAGGCGGCGAATGTCGATGAAGTGACGTCGTCGTATTATTCTAAAATCACGTCATTAAATAACAAGACAAATTCAATATACCACTACTGGTTTGTGTAACAAGTTTTTATCAATCGTTGACTTGATTTTACATAAAAGCGCCGATTAGCTCACGAAAATACTGTATCTCGATATAAAGTTTACATAAAGTAAGCGTGAATAGTCTATGGCCCTTTGTGGCGTATCCGTAGGGCTGTCGATAAGAGTTTTAGCTGGCTGATATTCATCAATAAGCTCTCGAAAATCAAATGTGAAGAATGTGTTATAGTTAAACAAGCTTAAAAAGTGCTCGATGCTTCCATTGAGCCTTTCACGGAGAATTGGTGATGACTTCTTGGCATAGTTCGTCCTTTGATATCACGCAGTATGAGTTAATAGCTAAACATTATTCCTACACTATGATTGTGCTGTCGCTAGTCATTGCACTTCTGACGACCTATTTATGTATGTCGGTGGTGGAAAACAGTTGGCATGACAGACAGTCTCGCTCTCTTAGACGATGGCAAGCCTATAGTAGTACTTTGTTTAGCATCGGCGGGTGGGGATGCTTTTATTTAGGAATACTCGCTTTGCAGTTACCTATCAAAAGTGAATTTCATATGGAATTTATCCTACTGTCTTTGCTTCCTGCATTAGTCGGTGGATGGATGGGATTTGGCATTTTGAAGTCGCTTAGTTTTACGTTGTCTGAAGTGGTATTGAGTGCATTTTCGTTTACCTGCGGGTTAGTGGCGATGATGCTGGTCGCACATTGGTCGTTTGAGCTTGATGGGCAGGTGATCTTTTACCCCAAATTGTTGTTTTGGTCTTTTGTGCCAACATTGCTGCTGTGTGGTATTTCGCTGTTCTTAGTGAAACTTCATCACAGAACCAAAAGTATCGATTTGGTGAGGCGTATCGCTATCTCAGGGGTCTTTGGTTTAGCGCTTTTTAGTTTTCCTTACACCGTGTTGCAATCGATTGACATTTATCATCACCAAGATCTCAATGTGGCTCCCCATGTCCCATTGAATGCAATGCCCGTTATGTCATTGCTGATTCTATTTATTCTGGTGACCTTAATTGTCGGACACAAGATGTTTTATCGTGTGGGAAGTCTGACTCCCATTCGTGTTGAAGATGATGAAGATATGCGTTGGAAGAAAGAGAAAAACATCATCGATGGTTTTTCCGATGGTGTGGTGATTGTTGATCCTGAGGGGGGCATATCTCATATGAACGAGGCGGCCAAAACATTATTTGCTTACGGCGCAACGGACACATTACCGCTGTCGATCATTGAATTGATGCCAGATCTTCAATTAAATCAAACGGTTCATCCGACGCAATCCGCTGCAGATCACGGGTTAAGTCA
>JBQGON010000192.1:0-6012 GCA_052087065.1 Vibrio sp.
CTGAGTGATAAGGTAGCAAACCACCTAAAAGCGATGGGACTGGAGTGGACGCTATGAGTGAGGCGGTAGTAATGGCAACAGAGAAACAGGCGGTGCCAAAGGGCTATAAGCAAACTGAAGTTGGGGTGATTCCTGAAGATTGGCTCGTAGCACAATTGGATTCATATACTAGCTTCATTTCATATGGTTTCACAAACCCTATGCCAACTGTAAATGATGGTCCCGTAATGATTACCGCTCGTGACATTAATCATGGAAAAATACTTTTTGATTCAGCACGACATACCACTTATGAAGCTTATTCTCAGTATTTAACCCCTAAGAGCAAACCCAAAATCAACGACTTGTTGTTAACAAAAGATGGGACTCTTGGTCGACTTGCATTAGTGGAACAAGAAGGTATTTGTATTAATCAATCGGTGGCATTGTTGCGGCCAAATAATATGATTGTTCCTCTATTTTTTAAACTATTGTTGGAAAGCCCTTACTATCAGGAAAAAATGCTTGATGATGCAGGCGGCTCAACGATAAAACATATCTACATCACTATAGTAAATAAGATGTTACTTGGTGTTCCTAAGAGTAAAAAAGAACAAACCGCCATTGCCAATGCCCTGTCCGATATGGATGCGCTGCTGACCGAACTGGAACAGCTAATTGCCAAAAAACAGGCGATCAAAACCGCCACCATGCAGCAGTTACTCACCGGCAAAACCCGTCTGCCACAGTTCGCCACCCACACCGAGGGCGAGCATAAAGGTCAACCTAAAGGGATGAAACCCAGCGAACTAGGGGACATCCCGGAGGATTGGGATGCAGTTAAAATGGGAGAATTGGCTAAAATTCAACGTGGAGCATCTCCAAGGCCAATCGATAGCCCCATTTGGTTTAGTAGAACTTCTTCTGTTGGATGGTTACGTATATCCGATGTTTCAAGGACAAATAAATATTTAACCGAAACAGTTCAAAATCTCTCAGAATTGGGTATTACGAATAGTCGTTTTGTACCTAATGGAAATTTAGTTATGAGTATTTGTGCAACTGTTGGTAAGCCTATAATTACGAGAAAGGATCTGTGTATTCATGATGGTTTTGTTGTATTTAATGGTTTGTCAGTAAAACAAGATTATATGTATTATGTCCTCAAAGAGTTGGAGGATGATTGGAGTAAACAAGGGCAGACCGGTTCACAAATGAACTTGAATACAGATTTAATTAATCGTACTCCAATTGCAGTTCCACAACTTGAAGAAGAACAAACCGCTATCGCTAATGTCCTTTCCGATATGGATGCTGAAATTCAGGCACTAGAACAGCGCTTAGCTAAAACCCGCCAGATTAAACAGGGCATGATGCAAGAGCTGCTGACCGGGAAGACAAGGTTGCCAGTGGAGGTCGATGACTGATGAATAATACTGTCATGGAAGATGTAGTTAGCCATTCAGGGCGTGATGGGCTGCGTTACAGCCGTCTGTGGCGTTTGGCCTATGATGTAGAAGGAGTGGTGCGATGAATCACGTCGGACAAAAAGAACGCATGACGCAAAACCGAGTCGTCACCTTTTTCCAAGAACAACTGGGTTATGACTATTTGGGCAACTGGGAATACCGAGAAACCAATAAAAATATAGACACCGAACGATTAATCCAGTGGCTAGACAAACAAGGTGTGTCTAATGACTTGATTACACGAGCGCTACGTAAGCTGGACAAAGCGGCGGCGTTAGGAGAAGGCAAAAAGCTCTTTGATGCCAACAAAGAAGTGTATCGTTTGTTGCGCTATGGCGTGAAAGAAAAAGAAGGGGCGGGCGAGCAAAACCAAACGGTGTGGTTAATCGATTGGATACATCCAGAGAACAATGACTTTGCCATTGCTCAAGAAGTGACGGTAAAAGGCGAGCATAAAAAAAGACCGGATATTGTATTGTATGTGAACGGTATTGCTCTGGGCGTGATTGAACTGAAGCGTTCATCGGTTTCTGTAGCGGAAGGGATTCGCCAGAACCTTGATAATCAGAAAAAATCATTTATTCGCAACTTTTTTACCACGATGCAGCTGGTAATGGCGGGCAATGATACTCAGGGGCTGCGCTACGGGACTATTGAAACCTCAGAAAAATATTACCTTGAATGGAAAGAGGCGGAGGTTGAAGGAGCATTACCGAGTAAAGGCATTAAAGCGGAAACTCAGCTCGATGTTCACATTGCTCAGTTATGTGAGAAAACACGGTTTTTACAGATTCTGCACGATTTTATTGTGTTTGATTCTGGCGTGAAAAAGACCTGTCGTCATAATCAGTTTTTCGGCGTGCAGGCGGCTAAGCAGTACGTGCAAAATCACAAAGGGGGCATTATCTGGCATACCCAAGGGTCAGGTAAAAGCCTCACTATGGTGTGGTTAGCCAAATGGATTCGTGAGCATGTAACGGATGCGCGTGTGTTGATTATTACTGACCGTACTGAACTGGATGAGCAAATTGAGAACGTGTTCACCGGGGTCGATGAGGCGATTTACCGCACCAAAAGTGGGGCAGATCTTTTAGGGACATTAGCGGAGCCGAATCCGTGGCTTATGTGTTCTCTCGTGCATAAATTTGGTCGCAATAGTGAGTCTATGACCGAAGAAGATGATAACGATGAGGCGACTAGGAGCTTTATCGATGAGATAAAAGCTGCGGCAAAAGGGTTTCAGCCTAAGGGGAATTTGTTTGTTTTTGTTGATGAGTGTCACCGTACTCAATCCGGGAAACTGCATGAGGCCATGAAAGAGTTTTTGCCGGAGGCGATGTTTATCGGTTTTACCGGTACCCCGTTGATGAAAAAGGATAAGAAAAAATCCTTAGAAGTGTTTGGACCTTATATTCATACCTATAAATTTAATGAAGCGGTTGAAGATGGTGTGGTGTTGGATTTGCGTTATGAAGCGCGTGATATTGACCAGCACATCACGTCAGAGAAGAAAATTGATCAATGGTTTGATGCGAAAACCAAAGGTCTGTCTAATTTGGCTCGTATCCAGCTCAAACAGAAATGGGGCACGATGCAAAAAGTGCTTTCCAGTCGTTCTCGTTTAGAGCAAATCGTCAGCGATATCCTCATGGATATGGAAACCAAACCCCGCTTAATGGACGGTCGCGGTAATGCGATGTTGGTGTGTGCGAGTGTTCATCAAGCCTGCGTAGTGTACGATTTGTTTAGTCGCACTGATTTAAATGGCA
The DNA here is from genome assembly GCA_052087065.1 of Vibrio sp. Lineage (GTDB taxonomy): Bacteria > Pseudomonadota > Gammaproteobacteria > Enterobacterales > Vibrionaceae > Vibrio. The sequence continues at coordinate 3,218 of JBQGON010000192.1, forward strand.
AATGTGCCATCGTGACCAGTTATAAACCGATGGCAAGCGAAACCAAAGGGGAAGAAGCGGGGGAGGGGTTAACCGAGAAACTCTTTAAATACGATACTTACCGTAAAATGTTAGCTAATTATTTTGAGCAAAGCGAAGATAACGCTGCTAAACGAGTTGCAGAGTTTGAACGGGATGTAAAAAAACGTTTCATCGAAGAACCGGGTCAAATGCGTTTGTTGATTGTGGTTGATAAGCTATTAACCGGTTTCGATGCGCCATCGGCAACCTATCTTTATATTGATAAGAATATGGCGGATCACAGCCTGTTTCAGGCGATTTGTCGCGTTAACCGCCTTGATGGTGAAGATAAAGAGTATGGGTTTATTGTCGACTATAAAGATCTGTTTCGTTCATTAGATAAAGCCATTAAAGACTACACCAATGAAGTATTTGATGGATATGATCAAGAAGATGTGAATGGGCTGCTAAAAGATCGGTTGGTGGAGTCGAAATCGGATTTAGATGTCGCTTTGGAAGTGATTCGTGCCTTATGTGAGTCAGTGAAAGCGCCACGAGCCACCAAGGATTTCATCCATTATTTTTGTGGTGTCTCTGGTGGCGAGTCAACAGATGTCGATGAGCGTAGTGAAAAAGAGGCGTTGCGTATAGCGCTTTATCAATCGGTTGCCAAATTGCTAAGAGCCTACGCGAACCTCGCGAATGAAATGACCCAAGCGGGTTATACCCAGCGGCAAGCCGACGATATTCGTAAAGAAGTCGTATTTTATGAAAAAGTTCGCGATGAGGTGAAAGTGGCGAGTGGCGATTTACTCGATAGTAAACGCTTTGAACCTGCGATGCGTCACTTGTTAGATATGTACATTCGCGCGGATGATAGTGAACAGCTTATGGATTTTGAAGAGTTTGGTTTGATAGATTTGATTATCAACAAACAAGATTTGAGTTCTGTTCCTGAGGGAATTCGCAAAGATGAAGACGCCATGGCTGAAGCAATCGAAAACAACGTTCGTAAAACTATTGTGGATGAAAACCCGGTTAACCCCAAATTTTATGATCAAATGTCAGTGTTACTCGATGATATTGTCCGTTTGCGTCGTCAAAAGGCGCTCGACTATCAGGCTTATTTAGAAGAAATTCGAAAATTGGCGCAAAAAATGAAAAATACAGCGAGTAGTCGACGTGCTCATTATCCGAATTCGATTGATACAATGGCGAAGCAAGCGTTATACGATAATTTTGGGCGAGATGAAGTCTTGACCGCAATCATTGATACCGCAGTACGTCACACCAAAAAAGCAGATTGGGTGGGTGATCGTTTTAAAGAGCGTGAAATCACTCGTGCGATTAGCGAAGAAACGGCTAACTATGACGTAGATGTCGATGAGGTTATGATCCTGATTAAAGCCCAGAAGGAATATCATTAATGTCTGGCGAGCGTTGCTCAACCGTGACTATTGGTAGTCTTGAGGTTGAAATACATCGTAAATCAATTAAAAACATTCATTTAAGTGTATTACCACCGAATGGTCATGTTCGATTATCTGTACCCACTAGAACCAGTGAGGATACGATACGACTGGCGATTATCAATAAGCTTGGATGGATTAAGCAACAGCAAGCAGATTTTGCTGCTCAGCCTCGTCAAGCCACTCGTGAGATGGTAAGTGGGGAAAGCCATTATCTATGGGGACGTCAATACCGCCTTGACGTCGTTGTGAGCTCAGCTAAGCATGCTGTTAAGGTAAAGAATACGGAATGGTTAGAGCTTTCTGTCACACCGAATACGAGCATGGAAAAGCGCGTTAATCTGCTTAATCAGTTTTATCGTCATGAAGTGCATCAAGCACTCGCTAGTTTACTTCCTGTTTGGGAGCAAAAAATCGGAGTGAGTGTGAATGAAGTTGGCGTTAAGAAAATGAAGACGAAGTGGGGCAGTTGTAACATTCAAGACAAGCGACTTTGGCTTAATTCAGAATTGGCAAAAAAGCCACCTGAATGTTTGGAATACATTTTGGTGCATGAGATGGTCCATTTACTGGAGCGTCACCATAATGACCGATTTAAACATCTGATGGACAAATTTATGCCGAATTGGAGGGAGCGACGTAGCTTGCTTAATAGTTTACCTCTGGCGTATGAAGATTGGAGTTATTGATTCTGTATTGTTATTTATGAAGAGAGTTAGCCCGTAATTTGTTATGGAAAACACGCAATGAATGACCAAGAAATTATCGATAAGGCAATTGCTGAAGCTAAAAAAATGAAAAAGGCTCTGGCGAAGAAAATGGTGGATCATTTGCCTCAGGAGGAGTCTGCCGTGTCTGTTTTTATGGCTGGTTCTCCAGGGGCAGGAAAAACTGAAACAGCACGTAATATGTTAAGTATTTTTAAAACTCAAAGTGGTATGTCGCTCGTTCATATTGAAAATGATGAGCTTCGTAAAGAGTTCGCCGATTATCATGGTGATAATTCACCATTGTTTCAAAGAGCTGCTACTCTTCTGGTAGAGGCGATTCATGATCGTGCGTTACATAAAGACGTCAGCTTTATCTTAGATTCAACATTGTCTAGCTTTGAGAAAGCCAAAGGTAATATCGAACGTTCTTTACGGCGTGGACGGTTTGTGCAAATTATCTTTGTCTATCAGGAGCCAGAACAAGCATGGCGCTTAGTGAAAGCTCGAGAGAGTGTTGAAGGGCGAAGAGTTCCAGAAGAAGTGTTTGTGACTCAGTTTATGCCCAATTTCAGATAATAAGTGCGACATTCATGGAAAGCGTAGAAGAGGAAGCCAA
>JBQGON010000193.1:0-5888 GCA_052087065.1 Vibrio sp.
ACAGTCTGCTCCCTTTGGCCACTCGGGAACTCCTCCAGGAGTTTTTTATACTTAAACGATGTTTTCCCAACTCATCCCTCAAGTGCGGAGCGAATCATAGCAAACTGTTTGAGGCTGTAAACCCTTTTTTTAGTTTTTCGCACCAAACGCTGTCTTTTTGGACAAAGCTGTGTGTTATTGATCAACTTTTCAGCGAGAGCAAGGCTAGGCAATGAGAAAGGTGAGCATAATCAGACAATAACTCATGCTAGGTCAAACGGTCATGTAAGCATTAGAGTGGGGGTTTTCTAAGTGAATGACGACATGTATTACTGCTAATATAGGACGGCTGGAGGTCATCAATCATTTTGCTTCGTTAAGCGGATGCAATCTTATTTAAACCGATGTAATGGTTGTACTCGGAAGGGCAAAGCGCTAATTTATCCTCAAGGATTCTCAAGAGCGCTTACTCTTATTATTAACAATAGAGGCGAATTTCATTGATATAGTCTTGCTTCATTATTTCGATAATTAGTGCTTTATGATAAAGATCAATTTATGTAGAATACCAGCCATTACGGTGACGAAAACGTTTGCGTAGCGTCATTGTCCGAGTTTACCTCAACTTTCAGTTAATCTGAATCAGGAGATACAGATGCTTAAACGTGATATGAACATCGCTGATTACGATCCGGAGCTAAACGCTGCGATTCAGGAAGAAACTCTTCGCCAAGAAGAACACATTGAACTTATTGCTTCAGAAAACTACACCAGTCCACGTGTCATGGAAGCGCAAGGTTCTCAATTAACGAACAAGTACGCCGAAGGCTATCCTGGCAAACGTTATTACGGCGGTTGTGAGTATGTTGATAAAGCTGAAACATTAGCGATTGAGCGTGCTTGTCAACTGTTTGACTGTGGTTACGCTAACGTACAGCCTCACTCTGGCTCTCAAGCAAACAGTGCGGTGTATATGGCATTGTTAAACCCAGGTGATACTGTTCTGGGTATGAGTTTGGCTCATGGTGGTCACCTAACTCACGGCTCTCCAGTTAACTTTTCTGGTAAGCATTATAATGTTGTGCCTTATGGCATCGATGAATCAGGTCAGATTGATTACGATGAAATGGAAGCATTGGCAGAGAAACACCAGCCTAAAATGATCATTGGTGGTTTTTCAGCTTATTCACAAGTCGTTGACTGGAAACGTATGCGTGAAATCGCAGATAAAGTTAACGCGTACTTGTTTGTTGATATGGCGCACGTCGCTGGTTTGATTGCAGCGGGCGTTTACCCGAGCCCATTACCTTATGCCGATGTAGTCACAACCACAACGCATAAAACGCTGGCTGGTCCTCGTGGCGGTTTGATTTTATCGAATGCAGGTGAAGACCTGTACAAAAAATTGAATTCAGCCGTATTCCCTGGCGGACAAGGTGGTCCTTTGATGCATGTGATCGCGGCAAAAGCGGTGGCCTTCAAAGAAGCGATGGAACCTGAGTTTAAAGCTTACCAAGAAAACGTCGTCAAAAATGCGAAAGCAATGGTCGCTCAATTTCAAGAGCGTGGCTATAACATCGTATCTAATGGCACTGAAAACCATTTATTCTTGGTGGACTTAATTAATAAAGACATCACGGGTAAAGAAGCGGATGCAGCACTGGGTGCCGCCAACATTACTGTAAACAAAAACTCAGTTCCTAACGACCCACGCAGTCCGTTTGTGACCTCTGGTGTTCGTATTGGTACTCCTTCAATTACACGCCGTGGTTTTACCGCTGAAGATGCGAAAGAGTTAGCCAATTGGATTTGTGATGTGCTAGATAATATCAACGATCCTGCTGTGATTGAGTCAACAAAACAAAAAGTATTGGAAATTTGTAAACGTCTACCAGTTTACGCGTAAGTAACTCAATACGACAAATAGAGAAAAAGCCTGCAGTGATGCAGGCTTTTTTATGAAAAACGATTAAGCGGGAAGCTAGCTTCTACTTAGAGATGCTAATGAGTGTCCCTGATTTACATTTGAACATGTAATATTTACGAGTCTCATTAAATTGCCCTAAACCTTCACCACTGCAATAGTTGACATTGATGTCTCGCATGGTTTCTAGTGTACTTTCACTGGCAAGCGAGAATTTTGATTGGTCAGAACAGACAATACGAACTTGGCCGTCATCACTCACTGAGTAGATTTTGACATCAGTGTTGCACAGCTCAAAAGACGCTTCTTGATAATTATCTCTTTGATCATTCGATGCACAACCCGTTAACAGTGTGCCCACTGCCATCATGGTTACGAGTCCAAGTTTATACATGACACTATCCTTTTTGAATTGCTTATCATCATTGTAGTCAATATGAATCAACAGGGTAAGAAACTTCAGGTATAACAGCAAGCGCTTAATCACTAAAAAAGCCGATATGTAGTCCATATCGGCTTTTATTCAAGATTAACTGGGTATTATATTATTTAACTTCCATACCTTGTGCTTGTAGGTCGGCATGATAAGAAGAGCGGACAAAAGGTCCACATGCAGCATGGGTAAAGCCAAGCTCTAACGCAATTTCTTTCAGCTCTTCAAACTCAGCTGGCGGCACATAGCGTGCGACGGGTAAGTGGTGACGGCTCGGCGCAAGGTATTGGCCCAATGTCAGCATGGTTACACCATGGCTACGTAAGTCTTTTAATACTTCGACCATTTCTTCTTTGGTTTCACCTAAGCCCATCATCAACCCTGATTTAGTTGGGATGTCTGGATGCTGCTCTTTAAAGCGGCGCAATAACTCCAGTGACCATTTGTAGTTGGCGCCAGGACGTGCTTTACGATATAAACGAGGAATGGTTTCTAAGTTATGGTTAAACACATCCGGTGGGTTATCTTTCAATAACTCCAGCGCCGTGTCCATACGTCCACGGAAATCAGGCACCAAGGTTTCAATGCGGATATTCGGGTTTTGCTCACGAATGGCTTGGTTACAGTCAGCGAAGTGCTTTGCACCGCCATCACGTAGATCGTCTCGATCGACCGAGGTGATCACCACGTATTTGAGTTTCATATCCTTAATGGTTTTGGCCAGTTTAGTCGGCTCTTCTGCGTCAGGCGTGAGTGGTCGGCCATGAGCGACATCGCAGAAAGGACAACGACGAGTACAGATGGCTCCCAAAATCATGAACGTGGCCGTACCATGAGTAAAGCACTCGGATAAGTTAGGGCAGGACGCTTCTTCACACACAGAATGTAGGTCGTTTTTGCGCATGGCATCTTTGATATCACGAATGCGTTGCGTATCTCGTGGCAATTTGATTTTCATCCACTCAGGTTTACGCAAGATTTCAACATCTTCATTGGGCATGTTTTTTACTGGGATCAGAGCCATTTTATCCGCGTCGCGGTATTTGACCCCTTTTTCCATTTGAATTGGTTTACTCATGATTATAGGCTTCTGTGCTAAATTCGACTTTATCGTATTCCAGTAGGTTTACGAGCTCTTTTATTAGGATGGGTTCGACGTCATGCAAGGTCGTTGATGGAATAATATCGCTTAACTGTATCATTTCTAAACCGGCATAACCGCACGGATTGATTCGCAAAAATGGTGATAAATCCATATCGATGTTGAGTGCAAGACCATGGAAAGAGCATCCGTGACGAATACGCAATCCAAGTGAGCAAATTTTCTTATTATCAACATAAACGCCAGGCGCATCAGGTTTAGCCGCTGATTCAATACCATATTGGTTAAGGGTGTTGATAACGATGTTTTCGATATGGGAAACCAATTGTCGTACGTTAATGGATTTTCGACGTAGGTTGATTAGGAAGTAAGCAACTAATTGTCCTGGACCATGATAAGTGACTTGTCCACCGCGATCACTCTGCACGACAGGAATGTCGCCAGTATTAATCAAGTGCTCTGGTTTACCCGCTTGGCCTTGTGTAAATACTGGAAAGTGTTCCACCAACCAGACTTCATCTTGCGTTTCACTATCGCGATGATTGGTAAAATCCTGCATCGCTTGCCAAACGGATTGATAATCCTGTTTACCTAACTGTCTAACAATCAGCTCACTACTCATTTTATTATCCAGTGGTGTAAAAATGTCAGTTATTATAAACCGCATAAGTCAGACTAACTATGCTTATCCCAAATTTTTTTAACAACTTTCAAACAAAATTTTTATAACAATATGATAAATAAAGAAAAAGCAGCCGTAAGCTGCTTAAAAAAAAGTGTATAAATCTAAACAATAGTTTAAATCTACAGAACCATGCGCACGATCTCTATGTCACCTAGCTCTTTATACAGGGTTTCAACTTGTTCAATTGAGGTGGCATTAATGGTCACAGACACTGCATGATAATTGCCTTTAGCACTTGGTTTTACTTTAGGACTATAGTTACCAGGCGCGTGGCGTTGAATGACTTCTAAAACCAAATCAGGAAGCTCAGGTTTGGCATAGCCCATCACTTTATAGGTAAATGAACATGGGAATTCCAACAGGTCTTTTAATTTGGCATCAGAGTTAATGGTCAGCATAAAGCGCTCCAAAGTGACAGAAAGTTAAGCAGCCCAGCATAGTACAGTCATTCATAGCGGATCTCAAGTAAACAAAAAGCCGCTCTAGGCGGCTTTTTTATCACAATGGCTAGAGATTAAAATAAGCCATTGAACATCAGGATGATGTAGTCCCAAAGGCGGCTGAATAGGCCTCCTTCTTTGACATTTTCTAGTGCGATCAGTGGGTACTGCGCGACATCCTTACCGTCAACTTTGTAATACAGTTTGCCGACAACATCGCCTTTTTGAATTGGCGCTTTCAGCTTTTTGTTTAATACGAAGCTAGCAGTAAGATCTTTGGATTTACCACGAGGTAGTGTTACGTAAGTATCTTTATTGACACCCAGTGCCACTTTGTCCTTGTCGCCCATCCAGACTCGTTCTTTGACGAACGTTTCGCCTTTCTTGTTTGGTTCAACCGTTTCAAAGAAACGGAAGCCATAACCAAGCAGTTTTTTACTTTCAGCTTGGCGAGCGTTGGCGCTTTTTGTTCCCATCACGACACTGATAAGGCGCATTTTACCTTCAGTCGCCGAGGTCACAAGGTTATAACCCGCGTGGCTAGTATGGCCAGTTTTCATGCCATCAACGTGCATGCTTTTATCCCACAATAGGCCATTACGGTTGTATTGTGTGATGCCGTTATAGGTAAACTTTTTCTCTGAGTAGATTTTGTATTCTTTTGGTACATCACGAATGATAGCTTGAGCAAGGATAGCCAGATCATGCGGTGTAGTATAAAGATTATCGTTATCCAGACCATGCACGTTTGCATAGTGAGTATCTTTCATGCCAAGGGTGTTGGCCCAAGCATTCATTAAATCAACGAAAGCATCTGTCGAGCCAGCAATATGCTCGGCCATGGCAACACAGGCATCGTTACCAGAATCAATGATAATGCCTTTGTTGAGTAGACCAACTTTAACGGTTGTGCCTACTTCAATAAACATTTTTGATGACTCTGGAAAGTTTTTCGCCCATGCGTTACGGCTTATAACCACGTCATCATCGCGGCTGATGTTGCCTCGTTTGATTTCTTGGCCGATAACATAACTTGTCATCATTTTGGTTAAGCTGGCAGGCGGGCGCTTCCCATTCATGTTTTTTTGCGCCAAAATTTTGCCAGAATGGTAATCCATTAAAACATAACCTTTAGCGGCAACTTGAGGAGCATCGGGAACGACAACAGGAGACGCAGACGCGGTACCTGAGAAACTAGCTGAAAGCGTAACAGTCGACGCTAGAACAGTATTTAAAATGGCTTTTTTCATGATGAGTTTGACTTATTTTCTTAATTGTCCGTTATCTTATCAGAAATGATATTTAAAACAGCCCCCAGAGGTGAC
>JBQGON010000194.1:0-5815 GCA_052087065.1 Vibrio sp.
GCCTACAAAAAAACCAACGATCGTCTATACGATTACAGATGAAGCGCCTGCCTTAGCAACCTATTCACTTTTACCCATTATTCGCGCATTTACTGCGTCTTCTCACATTGACATTGAAACGCGTGATATTTCACTGGCTGGTCGTATTCTTGCTAATTTCCCAGACAGTCTGAAACCGGACCAACGTGTCAACGACGCTTTGGCCGAACTTGGTGAGTTAGCGCAACAACCAGAAGCGAATATCATCAAGCTGCCGAATATTTCTGCATCAGTCCCTCAGCTATGTGCGGCTATCAAAGAGCTACAAGAAAAAGGCTATGCAGTACCAAACTACACAGCAGAACCAAAAACCGAAGCAGAGAAAGCCGCAAAAGCGGTCTACGATAAAATTAAAGGGAGTGCGGTTAATCCAGTATTACGTGAAGGTAACTCGGACCGTCGAGCGCCAAGCTCTGTCAAAAGTTACGTGCGTAAGAATCCACACTCTATGGGGCAATGGTCGGCAGACTCTAAAACGCATGTTGCGAGCATGGATAATCATGACTTCTTTGGTTCAGAAACCTCACTGACTCTCGATAACGCCACTAACGCGTCGATTGAATTTGTCAGTCAATCTGGTGAGAAACGTACGCTTAAGCCGTCTTTCCCGTTGTTAGAAAAAGAAATTATTGATACGTCAGTCATGAATAAAAAGGCGTTGATGGCATTTTTTGAAGAGCAGATTGCCGAAGCCAAAGAACAAGACGTGTTGCTGTCGTTACACCTAAAAGCCACCATGATGAAAGTGTCCGATCCTGTGATCTTTGGTTATGCGGTTAAAGCTTTCTTCAAAGAGGTCTTTGACAAATACTCTGAAACGTTCGAGAGCTTAGGCGTTGACGTAAATAATGGCCTTGGTGATGTGTATGCCAAAATTGCTGACTTGCCTGAAAATGAACGTACAGAGATAGAAGAAGCCATTGCGGCTGTCTATAACACTCAGCCAGAGCTTGCAATGGTGGACTCTGATCGTGGTATTACTAACTTGCATGTTCCGAGTGACGTGATTGTTGATGCGTCTATGCCGGCGATGATTCGCTCTGCTGGACAAATGTACGATACCCATGGCGGACAAAAAGACACGAAAGCGATGATCCCCGATCGCTGCTATGCGGGTGTGTATCAAACGACGGTCGATTTTTGTAAACAGCATGGCGCGTTTGATCCCACTACCATGGGCAGTGTACCGAACGTTGGCTTGATGGCACAAAAAGCCGAAGAATACGGTTCTCACGACAAAACCTTTATTCTCGATGGCGATGGTACGGTCAACGTAGTGGATGAGCAAGGCAACGTTTTATTATCTCAACCAGTAGAAGCGGGCGATATTTTCCGTATGTGTCAGGTGAAAGATGCGCCGATTCAAGATTGGGTTAAACTGGCGGTCACACGAGCTCGCGCCTCACAAACACCAGCGGTTTTTTGGCTAGACGCTGAACGAGCGCATGATGCTGAGCTGATTAAGAAAGTAAACGAGTACTTGCCATTACATGATACTGATGGTTTAGATATCCGTATTTTATCGACAGTGGATGCAACGCAGTATTCGCTAGAGCGTATCAAAGATGGCAAAGATACTATCTCTGTTACGGGCAACGTATTACGTGATTACTTAACCGATTTATTCCCGATTTTAGAATTAGGAACGTCGGCGAAAATGCTATCGATTGTTCCTTTGATGAACGGCGGTGGTCTGTTTGAAACTGGAGCGGGGGGTTCCGCACCGAAACACGTGCAGCAGGTAGAAAAAGAAAACCACCTACGCTGGGATTCATTAGGTGAGTTTTTAGCGCTGTCAGCCTCTTTTGAGTACATGAATTTAAATGGCTCGTTCCCTAAAGCGCAAGTGCTCGCTGATACCTTAGATCAGGCTACAGGCCGTTTCCTTGACGAGAACAAATCTCCGTCACGTAAAGTGGGTGAGCTGGATAACCGCGGCAGTCATTTTTATCTAGCGATGTACTGGGCACAGGCATTGGCTGAGCAAACGCAAGATGCCGATTTGGCGAAACAATTTAAGCAAGTCGCGCAAGAGTTAGTGGCGAATGAAGAGAAAATCGTCACTGAGTTGAACCAAGCGCAAGGTGTTGCAACCGATATTGGTGGTTATTACTATCCGGACTTTGCGAAAGCTTCTGCAGTAATGCGTGCCAGTCAAACATTCAATCAGATTGTGAATGCGTTGCAGTAGTCTGCAATCAGTTAATCATAAAAAACCCGCAGCCGCGGGTTTTTTTATGTCTACCTAAGCCATTGTATGACTCGATGATTCACTCATTAAACTGCAGTGGGAAGAGCCATGGCATGACTGAACTATTTGGACGCTTCACCTCCAATTGGTACAACAGTACTTGCGTGGTATCCTTTAGGTCCTTCCTCTACCTCATAAGATACCTGTTGACCAGCTTTTAGTGTACGGTAGCCTTCCATCTGAATGGTTGAATAATGTGCAAAAATGTCATCATTCGTCCCTTCCGGACAAATAAAGCCAAATCCTTTTGCGTTATTGAACCATTTTACTGTACCTGTCGCCATGCTTACATCCCTCATGCATTGTGGATCTTTAGGGTGATTCACTGCCAAATCGTATGATTGGCTAATGACTCGCTCACCCACCCGCTAAAAAATGAGTCATTATTCGTCCAATTTAGCTAATGATGACGGACAGTCAATAGTCAAATTGAATATTAATTGTTCATTTTTAGGGTTGGTCACGCTTATGAGATTAAGTTCATCAGTTAACTATTGATTTTTCGTTATGTTTGTTTTGATATGTATGCAATAACTACGCATCTTGTCGTGTTATGTCTGTCATTATTGTGCAGTAACTTAGGGCAGTGATCACAATCAGCATCTTTTATTTGCAGGGGATAGATTGGTGCATTAGTCTTTTTAATAAGGGTCAGTAGTATTCAAGCTCTTAGGTGTTGGCTATCCCTGTACATTATTGGCATTGCACTGAATGTTCTGACAGAGCACAATAGGGATTAGGTCGCACTCACATTATACGATTATGAGTAATAATTTTGAATGGGTAACTCCAGGCTCAGATTTACTGGAGGTAGAAAAAACGGGGTTAAAACCCCCATCGATGTACAACGTTATGCTGATCAACGATGATTATACGCCGATGGATTTCGTTATAGAGGTTTTAGAGCGATTTTTCTCGAAAGATATTGAACAAGCAACACAAATTATGCTGAAAGTGCATTATGCTGGCAAAGCGGTTTGTGGCACTTTTTCCGCTGACATTGCAGAAACGAAAGTCGCCCAAGTTACGATGTATTCCAAAGAGCATGAGCATCCATTGCTCTGTACCATGGAGCAGGCGTAATAATATTAGAACAGATGAAAAATACTGTGGTTGTTTCTTTAAGGAGGCTTTATGCTTAACAAAGAACTAGAATCGAGCTTGAACGGTGCATTTGCACGAGCTCGAGATAAACGACACGAGTTTATGACCGTGGAGCACCTCCTTCTAGCGTTATTAGAAAATGACGCAGCTAAGGAAGCATTAGTCGCGTGTCAGGCGGAGATTGAAACACTGCGCCGTGAACTTGATACTTTCATCGACCAAACAACGCCGCTTATTCCAACGGATGACGAAGCCCGTGAAACACAACCCACCTTAAGCTTTCAGCGTGTTTTACAACGCGCGGTGTTTCATGTTCAATCGTCTGGTCGTAGTGAAGTCACTGGTGCGAATGTCTTAGTCGCAATTTTCAGCGAACAAGAATCCCATGCCGCATATTTGCTCAAAAAGAACGATGTTAGTCGTTTAGATATTGTCAATTTCATTTCTCATGGCATTACCAAAGCCTCCAATTCTAGTAGTGAAGATCCCTCGTCAGAGTCTTTTGGCCCAGAAAGTAGTGAAGAGGGAAGCAGCGAAGAGCGCTTAGAAAGTTTTGCGACCAATTTGAATCAGTTAGCAAAAAAAGGGCAAATTGATCCACTTATTGGACGGGATAAAGAGCTAGAGCGCACCATTCAAGTGCTGTGTCGTCGTCGTAAAAACAACCCATTATTAGTGGGGGAAGCGGGTGTCGGTAAAACGGCGATTGCTGAAGGTCTGGCCTGGAGGATAGAAGAAGGCAGTGTGCCTGATGTTATTAAAGATAGTGTCATTTATTCTTTAGATATTGGCTCTCTATTAGCGGGAACCAAATATCGAGGAGACTTTGAAAAACGTTTTAAAGCCATTTTAAAACAGTTGGAAAAAGAAAAAGACGCAGTCCTTTTTATTGATGAAATTCATACCATCATTGGTGCCGGCGCGGCATCAGGTGGTCAGGTTGATGCTGCTAATCTCATTAAGCCACTCTTGAGCAGTGGTAAATTACGCTGTATTGGCTCAACCACCTATCAAGAACACAGCAACATATTTGAGAAAGAACGTGCATTGTCACGCCGTTTCCAGAAAATTGATGTGGTTGAACCATCGATTGACGACACCGTGAAGATTTTGGCTGGGCTAAAGTCAAAATACGAAGCTCATCACGACGTGCGTTACACTAATAAAGCGTTGCGTGCAGCTGTTGAGTTATCGGCTAAATATATTAATGATCGTCATTTGCCTGATAAAGCAATTGATGTCATTGATGAAGCGGGTGCGCGTATTCGTTTATTGCCAGTGAGCAAACGTCGTAAGACAATTGGTGTGCCTGAAATCGAAGCGATGGTAGCGAAGATGGCGCGTATTCCTGAGAAGTCAGTGTCATCTTCTGATAAAGACACGTTGAAAGTGTTGGATTCTAAGATGAAAATGATGGTGTTTGGTCAAGATGATGCCATTGATGTCTTGTCTGAATCGATCAAGTTGACGCGAGCAGGCTTGGGCGCAGAGAACCGACCTGTGGGTTCGTTCCTTTTTGCTGGCCCAACTGGGGTAGGTAAAACGGAAGTAACGGTACAATTGGCCAAAGTGCTGGGTATTGAACTGCTGCGCTTCGATATGTCTGAGTACGGCGAACGTCATTCGGTCAGCCGTCTGATTGGGGCGCCTCCAGGTTATGTCGGTTATGATCAAGGTGGTTTGTTAACAGATGCCGTGATCAAGAACCCGCATTCGGTCGTGCTGCTTGATGAAATAGAAAAGGCTCACCCAGATATTTTTAACTTGTTACTACAGGTGATGGATAATGGGACATTGACCGATAACAATGGTCGTAAAGCGGATTTCCGTAATGTCATTTTGGTGATGACCACCAACGCAGGTGTGGCAGAAACGGTGAAAAAATCCATCGGCTTGATTCAGCAAGATCACAGCCATGATGCGATGTCGGAAATCAAGAAAGTGTTTACACCTGAATTTCGTAACCGCTTAGATCATATTATTTGGTTTAATAACTTGGCTGAATCGGTGATTGCTCAGGTGGTTGATAAGTTCATTGTGGAACTGCAAGCGCAGCTTGATCAAAGAGGTGTCTCCTTAGAAGTTGAGGAAGATGCTCGCAACTGGTTAGCTCATAAAGGTTATGATCGCGAAATGGGTGCGCGTCCAATGGGACGTGTGATTCAAGAGCAGCTGAAGAAGCCGTTAGCTAATGAGTTACTATTTGGTAGCCTCGTCGACGGTGGTACAGTTCGCGTGGCCTTAGATGGCGATGCGCTTACGTTCGACTATCAAAGCTCGAAGCAGGCGGCTCAGGTCGATTAATGCGATGATGAAAAATGAAAAAGCGTGCTGAGGCACGCTTTTTTTTATATTGATTTCAAGCCCTTTGTGTTGGCTTGAGAACGTATGTTCTTCAGAGCAGGTGACACAAAAAAGCAG
>JBQGON010000195.1:0-5806 GCA_052087065.1 Vibrio sp.
AGAAAAAGAGGGAAATAAAAATAAATCCCCGTTAGATTAACAGCCAACCCTTGTAAGTAAATCGATAAAAGAGGATTGCGCATTAGCAATCAGTCTTTCTTTATCAACTAAACAACTTTCATTTTGGTAAATCACATTGCCATTTATCATACTGAGCTTTATATGAGCAGGTTCACCACATAGGATTGGCACATATAAAGTTGAATGAACCCCTTGATAGCGAACTTGATTTAAATCATAAAGTACAATATCAGCTGCAAAACCTACTTCTATTTTACCTACCTTATCTAAACCTAATAGCGAAGCCCCATTTTGAGTTCCCCATTTAACGACATTTTCTAGACTCGTACTTGCTGCGCCATGAGTTGCTCTATGTAATAGCCAAGCTAGATTTAGTTCTTGAAGCATAGAGCCCGATTCCGAAGAAGCAGAACCATCAACTCCGATACTGATATTCATCCCCGCTTGTTCCATTTCAATAATAGGAGCGATTCCACTACCCAATCGACAATTAGACGTAGGGCAATGTGAAATACCGGTTTTTGTTTCAGACAGTGTTCTTATGTCTTGCTCGTTAGCTTGCACTAATGAGCAAACCAAACATCACTACCAAGCCACTCACATTCTGCGGCATAGTCCACAGCACTTTTCTCGTATTTAGATAACGACTGCTGCTGATCAAACTCCACCTCTAATAAATGAGAGTGCATTCTTAAGTTACGTTGGCGTGCAAAAGACGAGAGCTGTTTTAAATCTTCAGCTGGAGATGAATGGATTAAACTCGTGGGTGCCACCACCAACTGCCGCATCGGCATATCGGTATTTTGATGATATAGACTATAGCTATCATCCAAGCGTCGTAGCATTAGATCGATAGATTCAGGTTCAATTCCAGCTTTGGCGAGTCCTTTGTGTGTTCCTTTGGTTGTCGCGCCACCTCGACAAAGTACCAAACGTATTCCCATATCATCCGCCGCTTGCCACACTGCCGCTTCTAATTCAGGTGACGTCTTCGCGTGATAGAGATAATGGTGGTCCGCGCAAGTTGTCACACCAGAACGAATCAAATCATAAAATCCAAGGCATGCTGCGCTGTACATTATTTCTGGTGTAATCTTTGGTCAATATTGATAAGGCACACTAGCAAGCCAATCACCTAGTGGTTGGTTTAGTCCAGCAGGAATACCTTTTAATATAGATTGAGCTAAATGATGGTGGGTATTGACGAAGCCGGGATAAACCACACATTGGCTGGCATCAATCAGCTGTTCACCTTCTTGCAGCAGAAGATCGGAGCCTATTTCCGTTATTACCCCCTTATCTATCCTTATATCTGTTGCTGTTTGTTCCGTAACTATCCCTTGTGCATTTTTAATTAGATATTTCATGATCACTCCATCACTATCTTTCGACATGATATGAGCAATGTCCCAGCGCCAAAGCACCTAACCGCTTCTACTCATCTAACATAACATTCATACTCAGCTAGCAATTAATAAGCCAGAAAGTCATTCCCTCTATATATAGCTTTATATTGTTCAGAATAAGAAATGTTGCACCAAATAAATGCACAGTTAACTTTCTGCACTTTTTCAACGCAATCCACTGCACCAAAACGCTCCCTAGATATAAAGGTAGAGCAAAATGTTAGCTGTTAAATAAATGTTATTTCTAACAATAAATCTATTTTTCGTTTTTTTATATGCATCTGGCATAGCGTTTGCTCTATTAACTATGTGTGACAACCACAGCTGTGAGTAGAAGCGGTTAGATGCAAAACATCGGGACATTGCTCACCATTACCAAAAATTGCCAAAGTGCTATATGAATCATCATTAAGCCAATATGGAATTATATTGAGTAAAGGAGAACCAAATGAAACTTTCAATCAAGCAATGCATCCACTTAACGTTAACCACAGCTGCACTATCCACTAGCGTCAATGTCTTGGCCGCGGACAAAGTCAACTTCCAACTCGACTGGCTACCGGGGGGAGATAAAGCACCAGTTTATGTTGCCGTGCAGCAAGGCTTTTTTGCCGAGCAAGATCTTGATGTCACCATTCGCCAAGGTAAAGATTCAACCGATGCAATCACTAAAGTTGCCACCGGTACTGCAGACATAGGCTCTTCTGATCTCGTGTCACTATTAGTCGCCAAGGCCAATGATGATGTGCCAGTGAAAGCGGTATATTCTGTCTTCAGCAAAGCGCCTTATGCTTTTTATGTATTAGAAGATTCAGGCATTAACTCAGTCAAAGATGTTGCTAATAAAAGTGTGGCAACCTCTCCTTTCACTTCTGCTAACGTATTCTTACCCCTACTGCTGCGTAAAAATCATGTTGATGAAAGCAGCGTAAAAGTCACCAAAGCCGATCCGGGCGCACTCAATCCAATGCTGATCACCGGCAAATCTGATGTGATGATCTCTTGGGTCACCGATACCGTTAAAAACCAAAGCCAAGCTGAAGCAGTAGGAAAGAAATTGAAGATCCTACCTTGGCATGATGCAGGGTTAGATTTTTATTCCTCTTCACTTATCGCCAGTGATCGTTTCTTAGCGAAAAAGCCCGATGTCGCGAAACGCTTTATCAAAGCCTACGCAAAAGCCGTTGCCTATACATGGGAACATCCGCAGCAAAGCGCGCAAGATGTTCATAAAATGGTGCCAGAAGTGGATACCCAACAAGCCGCCGATACTATTATGTCGATTAAAGACTTAGTGATTAATGAAGTCAGTAATAGAGATGGCATCGGTGCCTTTACCCCAGAGCGTCTTGCTGAAACCTGGAAGTGGACAGCCGAAGCTCAACAACTCGACGTCAATAAGTTTGATCCTGAAAGCGCTATTTCTCGTGACTTTATGCCGGGAGGTAAATCATGAACCCTTTTGTTTCTTTCAAACAAGTTGGCCACACCTACCACAGTGACAATGGCTCGGTAAAAGTGTTAAACAACGTCAATTTTGATGTTGAGAAGAACCAGTTTATTTCGATCGTTGGTCCTTCAGGTTGTGGTAAATCCACCTTGCTGAGATTACTTTCAGGATTAATGCAATCGACCGAAGGCCAAGTCGAAATCTTTGGCCGCCAAGTCACCGAACCGAGAGAAGACATCGGAATTGTTTTTCAAAAGCCGACCTTACTGCCGTGGAAGAATGTACTCGAAAACGTATTGTTTCCACTCAAACATAAGTTTGGTCATATCACCAATAAAGAGCGTGACTTTGCTAAACAGCTGATCAACAAAGTGGGATTAAAAGACTTTCATAACAGCATGCCGGATCAACTCTCCGGCGGTATGCAACAACGAGTAGGCATTGCACGAGCGCTGTTACTTGATCCTGATATTTTAATTATGGATGAGCCATTTTCCGCACTGGATGCACTGACCCGAGAAGAAATGGGCTTTGAGTTACTACGCCTGTGGAATGAGAAGCCTAAAACCGTGTTATTTATTACTCACTCGATATCTGAAGCGGTCTTACTGTCAGACAAAGTACTAGTGATGGGCCCTCGTCCAAGTACCGTGGTAGAAGAAATTAATATCGATCTACCTAGACCTAGAACACTCGATACAATTCAACATCGACTATTTGCTGAATACACAGGGAAAATCAGGGAGCACTTTTACTCACCCCCTTCAACTCAGCAAGAAAACGAAAGCAATATCTCTCAAATAAGGACTGTCGCCTAGCCTAAAGCTAACTAGCGATACTCTTTATTCATACGACGTCACTATAAGGAAATAGTATGTCTATTAAAAAGCTTTATAAAAATAGCCTACCATTACTGGCGATGCTGGCTATTCTACCGATATGGGAAATCATCTGCCGCACATTTGAGATCCCTAACTTTATTTTGCCAGCACCATCGGCAATCGCAGAAGCCTTTATGCAAGTCTCGGCTGAACGCTGGCTCGATAATCTCTGGGCAACATTAAGAATCGCATTATTAGGGTTTGGCTTATCGCTGTTAGTCAGTATTCCTTTAGCAATAATGATGGTCAGCTCCAAGTTTTTAACTAAAGCGGTTTTCCCACTACTGGTAATCGTACAATCCACACCAGTGGTTGCCATTGCGCCACTACTTATTGTGATTTTAGGTACAGGAGATGCTCCACGTTTAGCCATCACCTGCTTAATTACCTTCTTCCCATTAGTGGTTTCTGCGACAACTGGCATGTTATCTACCCCATCAGAATTAATCGAGTTATCTAAGTCACTCAATGTGTCGCGAGCAAAAACCATTTGGCAAATTCGCCTACCTTATGCCATTCCCCATATCTTTAGTGGTGTCAAAGTGGCGATTACGCTGTCGGTGATTGGCGCGGTTATTTCAGAATTTGTCGCTGCCGAAAAAGGTCTAGGCTACTTTGTTCAATTCTCAACATCATACTTCAAGATCCCACAAGCTTTTGCAGCCTTAGTCTTTCTATCGGCGGTGAGCATGCTGCTATTTAAATCCGCGCATTGGATCCAAAAAGGTTTCTTCGCTTGGAGTTTACCTCAAGATAAAAGCCATTAAGGAGCGAGCCATGACACCAGAACAAGACAAAAAACACTTACAGCAAAGTCTCGATTTAGCTGAAAAAGCCAAGCAGCAAGGCATTCACCCTTTTGCGGCAATTTTAGTCAATGCTCAAGGCGAAGTGTTGCTTAAAGAGATTAATGGCGTAAGCGTTCACCGAGGTATCTTGACTTACCATGTTTGAAGAGAACCGTGTGGTTTATAAGTCAAAGACGTTGGGGTACGGCCTCTTCGCCACAACAGCCGTGATGATCTCACTCAATACGGACATTGCCGATAAGCCACGTTTTTTGCAGGTTTCGATGAGGGTATGTATCCTACTGCGGAATTTATCGCCTGCATCCGAGGTCGTTCCGAAGCTGATTTTCCTTTGGATTACAAAACCTCTAATACATCGCTCAGCTTCATTATTGGTTAAGGGGATTGACACTTTCTTGAGGAAAACCCACAAGCTCTCTCTATGTTTGAGCAGTAACTTGCATCGCCCCCGATATCGCTTGACCATGACATCAGTCCCTTTGCTCAACCAATGATCGAACGATTTCTGCAACCTACGCATTCTTCGTAAGTACAGCGGATAATTTAACTCATCTTGTTCATAACGATGCCGAGTATGGAAAATGACGTTCGTCAGCAAACAAAGATGTCTGCCAATATAAGCGGTGTGACCACCGCCACTATAATCCGCCATTTGCTGAAGGTTACGCTTCACATGTGCCCAACATAACTGATGACGGTCTGCGGCTATCCAGTTATAGCTAGGGCACTGGTCGCTGACCACAATGCCTGCATAGTCTTCATCAATGACCTTTTTCGCTGATGAGGTCGAGCGCGAATAAAGTATTTGTTCATAGACAAGGTCATCACTTGCCACTAACCAACACCAACGAAGGCTCGTTTCATCATTTCGGTGATGCGAGGTCTCGTCAGCATGAATCAAAGGCGCTTTTTTTAACGCTTGTTTTATCGCTTGATGCAATGGCGTTAGCATTGAAGCGACTTTCGTTTGCGCTTCGCTAATCGCACCAACAGAAAATGTTGTGCCGAGTTGCTCTTTGAGCAGTGATTGGATTTTTCGAACGCTAAGGTGATATTGTCCTGCAAGCACACCGATGTAGCTTAATAAATTGGGACCAATAACCCCTTGTGATGCATTGTCAGGCTTTTGAGCTTTCACTGTTTCCTTGCAGTGGCGACATTGACCTGAGAATAAACGGTATTCAGTGATATCGACAGTGGGCTTGGGAATATCAAAGACTTGGTGTCGGTAGTAAGGGC
>JBQGON010000196.1:0-5707 GCA_052087065.1 Vibrio sp.
TTATGTAAATCTTCGAGCACCGGTTTATTCAGCGTAGCAGTTGTTTGGGTGTAATCCAACAAGTCATCAATCATCTGAAAGGCCATGCCTAGTTGGCGGCCAAAACGATATGCGGCTTTTTTTTCGGTAAAGTCTAGTTGACCGATTGTCGCACCAGTGTAAGTTGCCAAAGCAAAAAGTGCTGCCGTTTTGCCGGCTATGGCTTTCAAGTATTCGGAAACACTTGGAATGAGTGGCGCGCTGGGACCATTTTGGTCAACTTCTCCCATAAAGATGTGCTTCATGACGCGCGCATTGGTCGCTAAATCGGTTGTTGCTGGATTTTGTTCGCTTAATAATTGAAAATAGATGGCAAAGAGGAAATCGCCAGCATAGATTGCCTCACGATTGCCTGATTTGGCTGAGACGGTATCGGAACCGCGGCGCAGGTCGGCGTGGTCAAGTACATCATCGTGAACCAAGGTCGCGAGATGTAAGGCCTCAATCGCAGCGCCGGCGGTTATGAGATCGTCGTTGTCAGGGTTGCCTAAACGCGCTAGCATAAGCATTAGCCCGCTGCGCAGCATTTTGCCGCCAGCGTTGATCTGTTGCTGGATCAATGCGTGGACTTGCGGCTCACGCAAAACAGCGACGTGTTCAAGCCGTTGCTGAATCTGTTCGAGTTGTTGATAGACCATGGGGAATCGGTGCCACAGTGGATGAATCATGCATTTTCTCTCTTTCCTATAGACATATTCACTCTACTGTATGTGATTCTTAAAAGTCAATTGTTGGAGGTTGTCATGTCTTTATCTGTTTTTCTTGAGTTGGTTGAGATCAAGGCCAAAACGGCTTCAGTTTTTCCGTTTTTATTAGGTACATTGTTTGCCTGGTATCATTATCATACGTTACATATCGCTGAATTACTGGTTTTCTTCGTGGCCATGTTGCTGTTTAACATGGCGGTTGACGCGAACGATAATTATCAAGATTACAAACGATCAGAGCGCACAGAAGCGTTGCGTTTTCGCGAGAAGACTAACATTATTGGGGTTCATCATCTCAACCCGAGTATGATTGGGTGGATGGTTGTCGGTATGATGGTAACCAGCGGTGTGTTGGGCCTCTGGATGGTGAGCCGCACGGGGTGGCCCTTGCTGGTGATGGGATTGTTTAGCTTTGCAGTCGGCTATGGTTATGCTGGCGGTCCGCGACCAATTTCGGCCACGCCGTATGGGGAATTTTTCTCAGGATTTACGATGGGTTTCGTGATTTTCCTAATTGCCGTTTATGTCAACGTCTTTAATGTTGCCGCCTTCTCATGGCCGTTGATCGGATCGGTTTATCTTGCCAGCGGATTGGCACAGTGTACGATTGCGGCCTTGTTGCTGGCCAATAATATTGCCGATCAAGAAGAGGATGAAACGCTCAAGCGCCGAACGATTGTGCATTATCTCGGGCGTTTTCGCAGCATCATCTTCTTCTATGGATTATATACAGTTGGGTTTTTGATGCTGATTGCTGCTGTTGCGCTGGGGTTACTGCCGAAATTAACCTTGTTGACACTGATCACCGTACCCATGGTGGTGAAGAACGCACGCGGTTTTGCAGCCAATCCGGTTAAAAAACTGACTTTTCCGAATGCCATCAAGAATCTTTTTATCACGACGTTGGCCCAGGTTGTCTTTCTCGCATTAGGCGTCTTCTTGAATATCTGACCCGAATATCACGATGGAGGTTTTCATGAGCATTGCAATTCGACCATTTGTCAAAAAAGATCTGACCAGATTTGTTTCCGCAATCTCGCCATTGCTGTCGCCTTCAGCCGTAAACTTTGCGTTGATCACGGATACCCACGATAAGGCAAAATTTGCCACCACTTATTATGGACCTACTGGTTACTGGCATGTACGCGAACAGCAATGGTTAAGTGGCCAATTACCACTGGCACTCCGGGTCCATCTTGGCGACTTGGTGGATGGGTCCGAGGCACCATGGCTGACTCGACTGCGATTACGGAACATCATGGCTGATTATCAAAGCGGTCCTGTCCCGTTTCTTGTGACAAAAGGCAATCATGACGATAATGACAAGTTTGCCGAAAAGCGTGCAGGGCATTACGGCAGTTTTTTGCCAGAAGTGAACCAGACGCTGATTTTTAAACCAAATGCTGAGCAGACAGGGGTGGCTGTTTCGCAAGAAGGGCTAATGGTTCAAGACTTTCCTAACTTGCGGATCATTGTTTTGAATACGGCAGATGTCCCTTTGATTGATGGTCACAAGGCTTTTGATGTCAAGAAAACACTTGCGGTCTCATTCGCTCAGCTACGGAATTTTGCATTGGCATTAAAAGGTGCTGGTAAGCGAGATGTCTTGTTGTTGAGCCATGCCCCGGCTTTGAAGGAAAATGGCCAGCCGGCACTGAAATTTAATGGCCGCGCTGTCCATGAGTTATTGCGAGCCTTTAACTTCCACGCGAGCGGGGTGTTGCATACTGGCGAGGCACCAGCGTTTGGCGGTCGTCTGCGGTTTGACTTTAGGCAGTCAAGCGGCCGAGTGGTTGGTTATTTAGCTGGTCACTATCATTTAGAAGCAGATTACATTGTTAATGGCATTCATTACAGCCTGCAGAATACAAGCGCGTTGATGGGCCGTCATCACGGTCTAACAACCAAGTTCAATCGCCGGTATGATCGACGTTTTGGTTTGCCGAGCGAATATGCCGGTTATGTGGTGAGTGTGGATACGCAACAGCGGCTGCTTAGCTTGTATGGCTATGGTGCTGCGAGCCGTGTTCGGCGTTTTCAGTATTGTTCGCGGTTGGTACGATTTTTTTAAATAAATGACGTGATTAGCTTGCAAAGTTAGCGCTTACATGATACACTTTAATTGAAGTTAAGGAAGAACCAAAAAGGTCGATGCAGGAACCGAGCATTACGATCCTTGTCTAGCATTACCAAGACGAACCAGCTCGAAAGTGATGTGTGTGTCGCAAAGCACGAATAGACAAATAGAGCGTTGGTGCAGTAAGTATCTGCGCCACCAGTCGTACGATTCATGTTCCAACTGACCAAAGATGAACACACATGGAGGTACGAGGCTAATAAAAAGACTCAGTAATCCAAGCGGGGCAATGAGCTTCCCATAGATGTTCAATAGGGTGTGTCAATAGGACCACCAAACAACGCCTAGTTATAGGGCAACATCATTTCAACACTCGTCGTTCCGTACAAGTGAATAAGTATTTTTTAGAAGGTGTCGCAGTATTAAGGTTATCGAAGAAGGTTTTACAATTAGTACCAAGAAAAGTTTTGAGATTATTGCATCGGTCAAATCCTTAACTTAGGAGATCCAAGTTCACCTGTAGGAACTTGGATCTCTGTTTTTTTGCGTTTTTTTGGGATGTAAAGTGCCTCAAAAATCGTAGTAAGCGCACGATTGTGAGGTACATTTAAAACGGCTTCGGATTCCCTTATGATTGAGGAAATGCCGAAGCCGTTGTCTTTTATTGAGGTTTATCTTGCACAGATTGCCCGGACTTGCGACGACCATGGTAAATAATCCTGCAGCGCTTTAGAATCGCCAGGAACGGAAAGGTTGGGTAATTCAGTAAATAAGTATTCGAGGTATTTGCGGCAGTCGAGACCGTTGGCCTCAGCCGAACGCATGACACTCAAGATAATCCCGCTTGACCGGGCCCCTTTGAAACTCGTGGAGAATAGCCAGTTTTTGCGACCGATAACGAGTTCCTTGACGGCGCGCTCAACGCGGTTATTTGAAAGCTCCAAACGGCCATCCAACAACACATTTTCCATGGCTTCGCGTTGACTGAGTGCATAGTCGATGGCGCGGCCGAATTTGGATTGCGGTAAGGCGTGGACACTTTCACACCAAGTGAAGAAATCGGACATAGTTGATTTCAGTTGACTTTGGCGTTTTTGATAGCGCTGATCAGGGGTTAATAACCGCCATGGCCGCTCCATCTTGAACATGCGATCACAATATGTCACACCTTTCTTGGCACCGCTTTGCGTGTTGCCCTGTTTACCCATGGCCTCGAAGAACTTACGTCGGATGTGGGAAAGACAGGCGACTCGGGTGACCTGATCAAGTTTGTCGTACACTTGATAGCCATCGGTTTGGAGATAATGTGTATACCCGTTGAGGAAGTTCTTCGGGACTTCCGTGGCGCGGGAATCGGCGTGCTCATAGAGAATAATCTGCTCGTCTTCCGCGCGTCCAGAGGCGAAAACCCAGAAATAGGTGTTTACTTTCTCGCTTTCCAACACGCGATAGCTGGTTTCATCGGCGTGGACGACGGTTTGTTTGAGCAGTGTTTGATGCATCAGTTCGTAGAGATTGCCTAACCCATAGTCACAAGCCCGAATGTGCCAGTTGGTGATTTGTTGGCGGGTTAGTTCGAGCCCCAAGTCTCCCCAATCCTTTATCTGGCGATAGGCTGGGACCTTTTTACGATACTTTTCGATCATCGTTTGGGTTAGGATGCTTGGTGAGGCAAAGCTGTTAGGAATGAACGGCTTCGGCACTATCGCCTTTTTGATGACGCTGTGATCTAACTGATTGGAACACTGGCGACATTCATAGGCGTGCTGATAGTGGACGTGGACTTCAACGTGTTCCGGAATCCGAACCGGTTCGCGGCTGGTCGCCGTGGCCCCAATTTCACGCATCTCAGCGGCACAATGTGGGCACTGGCGTTCCGCTCCGGTTAGTTCGTGGTGCACAGCCACTTCAGGAAAAGGAGCCAGTTGCGCTGCTTTCCTGCCTTTTTGTTTTTTACGTTTTGCAGGTTTGTCATCTTGCTCTTCTGGTTCAGGAACTGTTGGCGCCACAAAGGTTTTGGTTTGATCAAAGAGATCAACCTGACCGTCAGTGAGACTTTCACGCTTAGTGCCGTACAGGCGCCGCATTAAGAACTCGACTTGTTCGCGAAGCAGCGCGTTCTCTTGTTTGAGATATTCGAATTGTTCTGTCGTCACGACTGCTTCCGCTGACATCTCGCGCCCTCCGTTAAAATGGTTGAAAAAAGTATATCAAGCGGCCACACGAAAAGAAAGCCTTTTCGTCAGCTTCAAGAAAAGACTTTCTTTCAGACAATCAGTACACATACCCCGGGGTTACAGGCTGAATGGTACGGCGTTCTTCAATGGCTAAACCATTGACCAGACGTGACATTTGACGATAATTCAAACGGCGAATTTCACTGCGATCGCGCGGCCATTGCATATAGCCGTTTTCAAAGCGCTTGTATAAAAGCAGAAAACCACTTTTGGTCCAATACAGTGCTTTGAAACGATCCTTACGGGTACCACAGAAGATGAATAACGCATTGTCGAACACATCCATCTTGTACTCCTCCGTGACCAAGGCCGCCAAGCCATCAATGCCTTTTCGCAGATCGGTGCGACCGCAAATGATGTAAATGTTAGCTTTGGACAGGTCGGGTATCATGGGCCATCAACTCCTGCAAAATAATCCGGGCCATCACCTTATCGATGCCATTGTAGAAAAGGACTTCGGCTTCGTTTAGTTTAATTTTGGCTCCTAGTTTGGGTTTCACCACGACGGCGGCACCGTCGCGATTGACCATTTGGATTGGAACCAGATCATTGGTTTGAGTCATAAAGAAATCCTCCAATCTTCTTGATAGACCAAGTATAGAGGGAGGATTTTGACAATTATAGGTACTGCACTATGTGACGCTTAC
>JBQGON010000197.1:0-5690 GCA_052087065.1 Vibrio sp.
TAGAAAACTCGATTGATTTCTATAGCAGTATTTCGACTAATAAGCTGCAAGGTTCACCATTACTTAAAGTGGGTAAAAGTCAGGAATTGCCACCACCGGATGTGGTTGATGCCTATGCCAGTGAAGGATTAATTCAATTTTTCTTTGAAGGCGATGATGACGGTTTTAATATCTATGTATTAGATGAAAGCAACCGCGTTGAAGTGTACCGACAGTTTGATGGTAATCGTGATGATATGGTGAGAACGGTGAATCGTTTTTATACCAATAATACTCAAGGGCTTGAATCGGAATCGAAGTGTAATTTCAACTTACCTCAGTATTATCAGATTGTTCACCCTGATAGTGGTGATAGTTATGTGGTGCCATACCGTAGTACTACAACCAATTGCTCTAGCAGTGAAATGCATGTGAAATAGTGTTTTCGATCTAAAGTGTATGGAAAAGATAAGGGCCACTCGACTTGAGTGGCCCTTGTTGTTTTTGGTTGAGACTAGAGACTAAAATGATCTAGCTATCGACGCGTTCGAAGACGGTGGCAATACCTTGGCCAAGCCCGATACACATAGTGGCAAGACCAAATTGAACATCGTTGGCTTCCATCAAGTTAATCAAGGTCGTTGAAATACGAGAGCCCGAGCAACCGAGCGGGTGACCCAATGCAATCGCACCACCATTTAAGTTTACTTTTTCTTCCATAACATCCAATAAGCCAAGATCTTTGGCACAGGGTAGTGCTTGCGCGGCAAAAGCTTCATTGAGCTCAATCATACCCATATTTTCAATCGATAAACCAGCACGCTTTAAGGCTTTTTGTGTAGCAGGAACTGGGCCGTAACCCATGGTCGATGGATCGCAACCCGCTACCGCCATTGAGCGAATGCGTGCGCGGATCGGTAAACCTAACTCTTTCGCTTTGCTTTCGCTCATCACTAGCATGGCAGACGCACCATCGGATAGAGCGGAAGAGGTCCCTGCCGTGACCGTACCATTGGCAGGATCAAACACAGGGCGCAGTTGAGATAGTGTTTCGACGGTAGTTTCTGGACGAATCACTTCATCATAGTCGTATAGCTTTAACGACCCATCTTCCGTATGACCTTCGGTTGGCAGGATTTCATTTTTGAAGCGACCTTCTACCGTTGCAGCTTGAGCTCGGCGGTGAGATCGAGCGCCAAATTCATCTTGAGCTTCACGGCTGATACCATGAACTTTACCCAGCATTTCAGCGGTTAAACCCATCATACCTGCAGCTTTGGCGACATTTTTTGCCAAGCCCGGATGGAAATCCACGCCATGGTTCATTGGTACGTGGCCCATGTGTTCCACACCACCGATTAAGCAAATCTGAGCATCTCCTACCATGATAGCGCGCGAAGCATCGTGTAGTGCTTGCATCGACGAGCCACATAGGCGGTTGACCGTTACCGCACCGACATTTTTAGGTACGCCTGCAAGTAACGCTGCATTACGTGCAATGTTAAAGCCTTGCTCTAAAGTTTGTTGCACACAACCCCAGTACACATCTTCAATTTGAGTTGGGTCGACTTGAGGGTTACGTTTTAAGATCCCTTTCATCAGGTGAGCCGATAGATCTTCAGCACGGACATGACGGAATGCACCGGCTTTTGAACGACCCATCGGAGTACGAATACAATCGACAATAACTACATTATTCATTTTGATTTTCCTTATCCAAAGTCGTTAAACAGCGGTCATTTGACTAGCGTAAAAAGTGTCGCCTTTTTCTGACATATCCAATAGTAATTGCGGTACGCGATACATTGGGCTTAAGTTAGAATATTGAGACGCTGCTTGGATATAATTTTGTAGTCCAACACTATCTAGGTAGCGGAATATACCACCACGGAATGGAGGGAAGCCTAAACCATAAATTAGAGCCATATCCGCTTCTTGTGGTGAGGCGATAATGCCTTCTTCCAGACAGAGTACGACTTCATTGATCATTGGAATCATAGTGCGGTTGATGATCTCTTCATCAGAGAAATCTTGCTTATTGGCTGTGATGCCTTTAAATAGCGATAAGACATCTTGCTCAAAGGTTTTCTTCGGCTTGCCTTTACGGTCGATGCTATACGTATAAAAACCACTGCCATTTTTCTGGCCATATTTATCGGCTTCAAATAGTGCATCAATCGCATCACGCCCTTCTTTACCCATGCGCTCAGGGAAACCTTCTGCCATTACTGCTTGTGCGTGGTGTGCCGTATCGATACCCACGACATCAAGCAAATAAGCAGGGCCCATCGGCCAACCGAATTTACGTTCCATCACTTTATCGATTTGTGTGAAATCCGCGCCGTCACGCATTAGTAGGCTAAAACCACCAAAGTAAGGGAACAGAACGCGGTTAACGAAGAACCCTGGGCAATCATTAACTACAATCGGTGATTTACCCATTTGCGCAGCGTAGGCGACAACTTTATTGATAGTGTCTTCAGATGTGTGCTCACCACGAATAATTTCAACCAAAGGCATGCGATGTACAGGATTAAAGAAGTGCATACCACAGAAGTTTTCTGGGCGTTTTACTGCTTTCGCAAGCTGGTTAATCGGAATGGTCGAGGTATTAGAGGCAATGATGGCGTCTTCTTTCGCGTGTTGCTCCACTTCCGCTAATACCGCCGCTTTTACTTTTGGATTTTCAACCACAGCTTCTACTACAACATCAGCTTGTTCAATACCTGCGTAGTGTAGGCTTGGCGTAATCGAACCGAGAATTTTTGATAGTTTGAAGCCATCAATTTTTCCGCGTTCCAGTTGGTTGTTGAGTCATTTGGAAGCTTCGGTCATCCCTAGATCAAGAGAGGCTTGTGCGATATCTTTCATTAAGACAGGCACACCTTTCGATGCGGATTGATAAGCAATGCCGCCACCCATGATGCCAGCACCGAGTACCGCAGCACGTTCAGTCTTTTGTGAGTTTTTGCCCGCTTTTTTGGCGATGCCTTTGATGTATTGGTCGTTAAGGAATAATCCAATCAGGGATTGAGCCACTTCCGTTTTCGCCATTTTGACGAAGTATTTACGTTCAATATCTAAAGCTTCATCACGGCTTGAGGTTGATGCTTCTTCTATTGCTTTTACTGAAGCAATCGGCGCAGGGTAGTGTGGGCCTGCTTTGGCTGAAATCATGCCCTTAGCCATGGTAAAGCTCATCAAAGCTTCTATTTTACTTAAAGACAGCGCGGAGGTTTTTTGTTGGCGGCGCGCTTGCCAGTCAATTTTTCCGTCGATAGCTTGCTTTAATGTTGTGATAGCCGAAGCTTCTAGTTGCTCGCTATCTACGATCGCATCGAGTAGACCAAGTTTGATTGCTTCATTGGCTTTTTGTTGTTTAGCGGTGGCGATCATTTCCATGGCATTATCAGCTCCGATAACGCGAGGTAGACGAACCGTACCACCAAACCCTGGGATGATGCCAAGCTTAGTTTCTGGTAGACCGATAACAGTAGTGTTATCACCAATGCGTAAGTCAGAAGACAGAATCAGTTCACAACCACCGCCCAGCGCAAAGCCGCGGATAACCGATAGGGTTGGGAAGGGGAGGTCTTCTAGCTTGCAGAAGATATCGTTGGCGTATTTCACCCAGTGATCGAGTTCTTCTGCCGGTTTAGCGAATAGGCCGAGGAATTCTTTTATATCTGCACCTACAATGAAGGCGCTTTTATCTGAGTTTAGAATTAATCCGGTGATGCCTGGTTGTGCTTTTATGGCATCAATCGCTTCATCTAAAGCGGTGAGTGTTTTTGAATTGAGAGTGTTGACGGACCCTTCAGCACTGAAAGTAAGCTGAGCGATACCATCTTGTAATTCTTTTACGTGTAGGGACGTATGTTGGTAAATCATTGTCTATCTCCATGACGAACAAACGGTATTGTTGTAGAGCAACTTATTATCGTTTTTCTCTGGTTTGACCAGGTTGTTACAGTCTTGATCGTGTAATTGTTAACTTCAATAACAATTCAAACAATTGTTTGAAATTTGTGCGCAAGGTCATTTTGTGGACCATCAAGAGTTAAATGACGTGTTAAACTGAGGCACTTTATTTTTGAGGTCGTGTGTTATGAATGAGCAGCCATATTTAATCCCTATCGATAGGGTGATATTTGAAGAGGAAATTAAGAAGAGTCTTTTCATTACTCATATTGCGCACACTCCGACTATAGAAATCGCGAAAGCCTTTGTTGATGAGATAAAAACTCAGCATGCATCTGCTCGACATAATTGCTGGGGCTTCGTTGCCGGTAGGCCAGAAGATTCTCTACTGTGGGGATTTAGTGATGATGGTGAGCCTTCCGGAACAGCGGGGAAACCGATATTAGCTCAATTATCTGGTTCTGGAATTGGTGAGATGACGGCGGTTGTCACCCGCTATTCTGGCGGAATTAAGCTAGGTACTGGCGGATTAGTGAAAGCTTATGGCGGTGGTGTGCAGCAAGCTCTCAAGCAAGTTCAAACTATTGAGAAAAAGATCACCACCCAATTGCAGCTGGGGTTAGACTACTCTTTAATACCCTTGGTGCAATCTATCATGGCTCAATATCAAGCGGCTCAACTTGATGGAAATTTTGGGCAACGCATTGACTTACTGGTTGAGATCGATATAAGAGAGGCGGACGTGTTTACACAGACTCTAGTCAATAAAACTGGCGCTAAGGTTGAGATTAAACCGAAACACATGTGATCCCCATTTTAAAAGGACTTTGGAAGCTTAGCTTCTCTACTTTATATGCAATTTCGTTCAATTATTCGAATCGTCGGTTTACTACTGGCACTATTTAGCCTCACGATGTTGGCACCTGCGCTGGTGGCTTTATTCTATCGCGATGGGGCCGGTGTGCCTTTTGTGACTACCTTTTTTGTGTTGTTCTTCTGTGGTGGCTTATGTTGGTTTCCCAACCGCTATAAAAAATCAGAGTTAAAAGCCCGAGATGGCTTCCTCATTGTGGTCTTATTCTGGGTTGTGATCGGTAGTGCAGGGGCGTTGCCATTTTGGTTGTCTCATGATCCTAATATTTCAGTGACCGATTCTTTTTTTGAGTCTTTTTCTGCATTAACGACCACCGGGGCGACTACGATTGTTGGCCTGGATGCCTTACCTAAAGCGATATTATTCTACCGACAGT
The DNA here is from genome assembly GCA_052087065.1 of Vibrio sp. Taxonomy (GTDB): domain Bacteria; phylum Pseudomonadota; class Gammaproteobacteria; order Enterobacterales; family Vibrionaceae; genus Vibrio. Next base: position 5,151 of record JBQGON010000197.1, read on the forward strand.
TTTTACAGTGGTTTGGTGGCATGGGGATCATTGTTCTTGCTGTGGCCATTTTGCCAATCCTTGGCATTGGTGGCATGCAGTTATATCGAGCAGAAATTCCAGGGCCAGTAAAAGACAATAAAATGACACCGCGAATTGCCGAAACGGCGAAAGTGCTTTGGTATATTTACTTAAGTCTTACCATTGCGTGTGCTGGGGCATTTTGGTTGGCGGGTATGAGCTTGTTTGATGCAATTTGTCATAGTTTTTCGACAATTGCCATTGGGGGTTTTTCTACCCATGATGCCAGTATGGGGTATTTTAATAGCCCTGTGATTAATATGATCACGGTAGTTTTTCTACTCATTTCAGCATGTAACTTCTCACTGCACTTTGCGGCTTTTGCTTCAGGAGGCGTACACCCTAAATATTATTGGCGAGATCCTGAGTTTCGCGCCTTTATCACGATCCAAATTTTGTTGTTCTTATTATGTTTTGTCATTTTACTCCTACACAGTAATGATTTAACGACATTTGAAACGTTTGATCAGGTGCTATTCC
>JBQGON010000198.1:0-4583 GCA_052087065.1 Vibrio sp.
TTCCTTCCTTCCTTCCTTCGTACGCCGCTTGGCTATAACGAAGAAACACCAATAGAGATAGGGTGATCTGATTGATGTTGTTGATTCGTGAGTGACGAATAATCTTGATGATAAGTCGTATGGTGATACAAGTTCACAGCGTCAATCATTTCGATTAATGATTTCCAATCAATAGAACCGACTCAAAAATTATAACACTGTGATCTGTGTCACGCTTAAAAAATGATATAAATTCTTCGTTTACATTCTTTTGATGTTTTTATCTTTTATTTTTAATAGATATCATATGGTTAAAAAAAGAAAAGTATTGATAGTGGCCATGAGAATTTGATTATTTTAGCTTTCTATACTGCGTATTTAACAAAGCCGAATAGAGGGCATTTTAACTCGGGTCTGTCGTCAATAGTCAAGATACGTGGAAAGACGTATAAATCCACAGGACCAATGTACAAATGCCATACATCATGATGATGTAGCGCCAATTTTGCTTAAATAATTGATAAGCTGAAATATGGTAACGAGACTGAATACTGAGTTGTACTCCAGAAAAGGGTGAGAGTGTTATTCCCAATGACCAGCCCATAAGTAAGGTTAAACCTAGTAGATTAGCGTCGGTAACGGAAGGAGCAAGGATGCTGCCTGCAATCACAACACTGGTGACAGGATGCATTCCTGTTACGGCGAGAGTCGTGAGTATCAAGACCGTCGCGGTTGAGGCAAGAAAGCCAAAGTGTGATGGGGCTAAATTAAGTTGTAAAGATGATAAAAATGCCGCCACCCCCGCTGCTAACATCGCCGCAGAGGCAAACAAGGTAAATTCACCCGCTGAATGACTAATGCCTGAGCGAATATGTTGAGCGGCAATATCAAAGCCTTTTCTTTTTTCTCTTATCCCTAACCATAATGAGATGAAAAGCAGCGAAGTGAGCGAAACTAATGATAATACGCTTACCATCGGCCAGATTAAGTGTGCAGAGACGACGATAGACGCCAATAAAGCTGGCATCCACAGCGAGTAAATATTGATCGGATACCCCTCGAGACTATCGACATCATTCCGTCGAGAAAGCTCCCAAGCACTGATTAATAAGGCGACAATGGCCGTTGGTATCCCAAATAACATGAGCGTACTTAACTGAGCTCCGGGCGCATTCGTCAGCGCCATCCCCATAGAGGCAAAAAAGGGCGACCAAAAGGCGCAGATCGCGAACCCCCGTAATAACGTGGTGCCTTGGATTAACGTGATCGCTTGATGGCGGGCTAACTTATCGCCAACAATGAGTACCGATGACATGTTTAGCACTGAACCTAGCAAGTGGACGCCAACAAGTGTTTTAATAAGTGAACGCTTACCCACAGGAAGGGGCGTGTCTATTTGAGCAGAATCGGTCGAGAATAATCGGAGAAACCCGACCCCAATTAACATGGTCACCACCATTTGATTGGCAGCAATGGCGCGAAAAAAATAGCTCGTATTGATGTGGTGGAAAGCCCCATAAACCAATCCGACTATTCCGATGGTTAACAGGATCATGGCTTGTTTCTTTTGCGACGATTTAAGTTTAGGAAAGCATAAGAGGGTCGCTAACCAAATGGGAATGCCAGCCCAAAAACTAGAGAATAAGCCGGTAAACTGAGCGAATAGCGAAAGCACTAAGCTCAGGAAAAAGAGGTATCCACTTAACGTTGTGGTTAGTTTTGTCATTGTCATCCATGAGCGTTAATAAAAGATAAGAGACAGCAAGTATTCGTGTTCGCATGTTGTTATGCTCATCAGTTCCAATCTTGAGTATATCCGAATAAAAACTCAGCAAGCAAGAACAGTGAAGCGTAAGCTTCAGGTAGGTGACAGCTCTATTAACTGCGCAGGCAGGTTTGAAAGTAAGTGACTTGATTTTTTGCTAAACGATAGACATTCGCTGGTTTTCCACCACGCCCGCGACTGGAAGAGGCCAGTTTGTTGGCACTGACAATGACGCCAGTTTCGATTAAACGTCGTTTTATGGTCATCCGATTCACCTCGACACCGAATTTGGCGTAAGCGTCAATGATATCGGCGACCAAAAACTCTTTTTCTAATGAAAATAAAACGACAGACGTATACTCTACTGCCGCACGCAGCTTGCTCCATGCGTGTTTGATTTGTGAGGTATGGTCAAACGCTAGCGTCATGCTGCCTTGAATTAGTTCTGAAAGATCAAACCAATTCGCCCGTTCTACGTCCATGCCTGAATTTTCAATTTGACTGACATTCGAGGGGTTGAGTAATGCATAGTGAGAAATACTGACACTCCATCCATCAGGATCACGTTTAGGATTACCGTTGACTATCGGATCACTAATAAAATTAGGATAGGTATGGACCTTTTGGCGACAAATACGCCGTCTGGCAGATTCAAAATCGTCATCCGCTGGTTCTCCGCCAGTATCGGACCAATCTTGATCATAGACTAGCCCTCCAGGAATAGCCCACTTTCCACAATCGGGACGGTTAGGATTTTGGCGTTTTACGAGTAATACTTTTATACCTTGTGCAGTAAGACGTAAGCAGACTAAATCAATCGAGACAATCATAGAGCATTCCTAATTAGTGGTCGGCTCATTCTAGGCAAGCAGAACATTATGGTCAATCGTAAATAACAAATTGTGACAAACTAAATTTATCTTACTGTTTATAAACTATTACCTAAATATATAGGTTAAGAACTTATTCTGCGACTCAGATCGCTTATATTCATATTCCTAAATAGTGATGAGCACTTGGTTTGTCACAAAAGTTGACAAACCGATAAACATCTTTTATTGTCCTCACTAAAGTTAGCAACATAATGTTACTAACGAGACTTTACCTGTTATAAAGGAAGGCATTTATGAACTCTGGCCTGTTTTCCCCAACAATCATTCGCAGTTTGCTAGATTTAGATGCATATAAGATCAGCATGATGCAGGCAATCCATTCCTTGTATCCTGATGTGCAAGTTCGCTATGAGCTGATTGTTCGTAGTGACGAAGACATTACTGAATTGTTAAATGAAATCCGTCGTGAGATATCACAGCTCAGTTCTTTACGTTTTTCTGATGCTGACATGGTATATCTGGCTGAGAGTTCGCCACACTTGACGTCTTCCTTTCTTCAGTCATTACGTTATTTCCACTTCCAACCTGAGCGTCAAGTGCACTTGGGTATCATCAAACATGATGGAAAAAAGCAGCTTCGTATCGGTATTGAAGGTACGTGGCGTGATACTATTTTGTACGAAACGATCATCATGTCGATTGTTTCAGAAGTGCGTAGCCGCTTACGTTGGAACGATGTACCAGAACATCTTCCTGATGAAGTTCTTCGCAGCAAAGTCGCTCACTTAAAAGCCGAAATAGAGCGCCGAGGGATTCGTAATTTTACCCTAACTGAAATGGGAACTCGTCGCCGTTTTTCTGGAAATGTTCAGCGTGATGTGATTGCTTGCTTACACGAATCGATACCAGAGCTATTGCTTGGTACAAGTAACTATCACTTTGCTCGAGAATTCGATTTACGCCCAATTGGTACCATTGCCCATGAATGGTTTATGGGACACCAAGCGTTAGTCAATGCCAAAGATTCACAGCGAGTGGCATTAGAACAATGGTTGAAAGTATTTGGTGGGCAACTGTCCATCGCGCCCACTGATACGTTGACATTGGATGCATTTCAGCACGATTTCAATCATCATCTTGCTAAGGCTTATGATGGTATTCGTCACGACTCCGGTAATCCTTATGTATGGGGAGACCGCATGATTGAGCACTACCAATCTATGGGAATCGATCCCAAGGACAAAATCTTTATTTTCTCTGATGGGTTAGATTTTGATGAAGCACTGGATATTTGTGAATATTTCCAAGATCGTATTCAAGTATCCTTTGGCATTGGTACATTCTTAACCAATGACTTCGCTGGTTGGAAGAATGATCAAGGCGCTGAATATAAACCGTTATCGATTGTGATTAAATTAACAGAGTGTAATGGTCGGCCTGTCGCAAAAATCAGTGATGAGCCCGAGAAGGCCATGTGCGAAGATCCCATCTTTCTCGCGAACCTTAAACGCCGGTTTGACATCGATATTGATGTTGATGCGCTGATATCAGAATTAAAGCGAATGAAAAAAAGTAAACGACAATATATCGCCGCGGCTTAGATTATTAGCGGTGGGCTGATACGATAACGGCATGATCTTTAGAGTGCATAATGTTAGCGCACGGATTAATAAATCGATTATTGCAGATGGTCATCGATTAAACCGGATTTAGATTTTATCTATCTTTCCTTGATGATATCACTCAGCCGCCCATAATGGGCGGTACGTGATACAGTGACACATTGAGTTTTATTGTGTACTTAAGGAAGGATTCATTATGTCTCAAGCTCCGATTAAAGTTGCCATCGTAGGCTATGGCTATTCTGCAAAAACGTTCCATCTTCCCTATATTTTGCAAAACCCCGCATTTGAGTGGGTGGCGGTCAGTTCCCGTCAATCTGACGACTTACATCAGCAGTGGCCAGACATCACCTGCTATCTTGATCCTTACGAGATGTTTAGACA
>JBQGON010000198.1:4593-5673 GCA_052087065.1 Vibrio sp.
ATTACCCACTGGCTAACGCTGCGCTGATGCAGGGAAAGCATGTCATTTTAGAAAAGCCGTTTGTGATTCAAAGCTCTGAGGGCGAAAAGCTTATTGAGATGGCGAACCAACATCAATGCCTGTTGAGTGTTTTTCAAAACCGTCGCTGGGACGGTGATTTCATGACATTACGCGATGTTATTGCGTCTGGGTCATTAGGTGACATCAAGTATTTCGAATCGCACTTTGACCGTTATCGGCCGCATGTTCGTGAGCGCTGGAGAGAAACGGATACCAATGGTGGCGGTATTTTATTCGACCTTGGCCCGCATTTGCTCGATCAGGCGTTGTGTTTATTTGGCATGCCACAGGCGCTCACGGCACAATGCCGGGCCATGCGACCTGATGCGAACACCGTTGATTACGTTAATATAACGCTTGATTACGAAGGTTGTGTGGTCAATTTACACGCGAATCTGTATAGCCCAGAGCCTAATCTGCGCTACAAAGTCTTGGGCACGAAAGCCAAATATATTAAGTATGGTTTAGATGATCAGGAGCGTAATCTCAAAGCTGGTATTACGCCGCTGAGTGAAACATGGAGTCACAGCCTCAATGAGCAGTCAGGAACGGTCTATCAAGAAGAGGCCCAACCCTACGAAGTCGTGACGCAGCACGGCACATATTATCGATATTTTGAACAGATCGAGAATGCCATTCGTACGGGCGAGGGCAATCCAGTTCCAGCTGAAGAAGCGCTTCAGTCGATTCGTTTAATTGAAGCTGCGCTGAAAAGTCATCACTCTGGTCAGCGTATTGTGTTGTAGCCGCTGAACTATGTTTGCAATGGAAGCGCCGTGTGCTTCCATTGTCGATGTCTACTGTGCCTTCAGCTCTGTGAGTACGTCGTGTAGGCTCGGGAGAATGGTATGCCCGAGTTGCTTCACTTCATCGCTTGGTTCAACTAAATCGGGTACTTGGTAAGTATGCATTTTGGCGGCCATGGCTGAGCGCACTCCATTGTTCGAGTCTTCGAAAGCAATACACTTGTCTGGCTGTTGGTTCAGTCTTTGGGCGGCCAGTTGATAAATCTCCGGATCT
>JBQGON010000199.1:0-5641 GCA_052087065.1 Vibrio sp.
AAGGCGGTCTAATACCCTTGGGCGAATAATCGCATTGTGTAGTCGTCCCGGACGAGTCAGTTTGGAAGGAATCCACATATATATTGATGTCCATATAGTTGTTAATCACTGGTGCTGATAGGCTCCCCCCCGAGATAACAGCGCGTCGTGTCTTGAGATTTCATAGTACGTTAAACCTGCTTGCACGGAACATGACACAGCTCCTAATCCTTAGAGTGATTATCAATGAGCGATAGGAGTCCGCCGCAGATATGTGAGCGAGCTATCAATTTTAACGTCATGATGAACTCATTTCTGTCTGGTGTGCACGCTAGAGTCGTGGTTGATAGGATCGACGCATCATGAGTAAGAAAAGACACTGTAAGTATGAAACAGTCGTTGGTTCGACAATGGAGCCATTCATTTTCCTCACCGCCACTTAGGTGATTGGACGTGGTGTATCGGTCCAGTAAACGTTCTCATCCCCAATAACTCCACCCTCAAATTCTCTGTATTAGGAGGATGTTTTGTCTTGCCACCCATCGCAGGATAGAGCTTAGACCAATGGACATAAAGACGAGATTTCATCATGAACGATACCCAATCGCGCTTTGACAAAGCGCGCTTCCAAGCGGATGTAAAACGGCACTTATTCACGACTTATTTAGAGACGCCAGAGACTGCAAGTGCCAAGTCTTGGTATTTAGCGATGTCTAAAGCTTTGTCTCAGTACACGGCGATAGAGTTGCTGGAAACGGAAAATGACCCTCGAATAGCACAAGCGAAAAGCGTGAATTATCTTTCGATGGAATTTTTAATAGGACGATTAACGGGCAATAATCTCATTAGTATGGGACTTTACCAGCAAGTGGATGAGGCGATGGGCGAATTCGGTTATCGTTTGACTGATCTGCTAGAAGAAGAACGCGATCCGTCATTGGGTAATGGTGGCCTCGGTCGTTTAGCGGCTTGTTTTATGGATTCATGTGCAGCGCAAGAGTTTCCTACTGTGGGTTATGGGTTGCATTATGACTATGGATTATTTAAGCAATCTTTTGTTAACGGAGAGCAGAAAGAAGCACCAGATCAATGGCAAGGTGAGGAAGGTTACCCGTGGGAGGTCGCGAGACCGCAATTGGCGCAGCAAGTCGGCTTTTTTGGTCATGTTGAGGTCTTCGAAGACGATGGCATTCAGAGAAGAAGTTGGGTTCCCAGCACATTAGTGAAAGCTATGCCTTGGGACTTGCCGATTGTGGGATATCAAAGTGAGACCGTCTATCCACTGCGTTTATGGGAATGCCAAGCCATTGCTCCCTTCTCGTTAGAGAGTTTCAATAATGGGGATTATGTTGAGGCACAGGGTGCAGAAATTGAAGCTGGTACAATTACCAAAATTCTTTACCCTAACGATAATCACGAGAAGGGAAAAAAACTGCGCTTGATGCAGCAATATTTCCATAGTGCGGCATCCATTGCCGATATATTGCGTCGTCATGATACGGCAGGACACCCCATCGAAGCGCTAGCGCACTACGAAACGATTCAGCTCAATGATACGCATCCCACTATCGCGATTCCTGAACTAATGCGACGGCTGGTGGATGAGCGTCAGATCAATTGGGATAAGGCATGGGCTATCTGTTCACATACCTTTGCTTATACCAATCATACCCTGCTTCCAGAGGCGCTAGAAACTTGGAGTGAAGCATTGCTTACGCACTTACTGCCGCGTCATATGGAGATCATTCATCAGATCAATTATCAGTTTCTACACGAAGTGGCGCAGAAATGGCCCAACGACACGAGGAAGCAAAGTAAGCTCTCGATCATTGATGACAGTCAGCACCGTATGGTACGCATGGCCAATCTATGTGTGGTGGGTTCTTACGCTGTCAATGGTGTCGCGGCGCTTCACTCTGAACTAGTAAAACGCGATTTGTTCCCTGAGTTCAATGAACTCTATCCGAACCGTTTAACCAATGTGACCAATGGCATCACCCCCAGACGCTGGCTTAAGTTCTGTAATCCGAATTTATCGGCCTTAATTACTGAGAAAATTGGTGACACGTGGCCAGCGCATTTGGGGGAATTACATCGAATCGTAGAGTTTGCTGACGATCCTGGTTTTCAAACTGCCTACATGACGGTCAAACACCAAAATAAACAACGTTTGGCAACTTGGGTAGCATCGAACATGGGGATTACGCTCAATACCAACGCAATCTTTGATGTGCAAATTAAGCGCTTGCATGAGTATAAGCGTCAACATCTCAATTTATTACACATTTTGTCACTCTATCATCGGCTGCTCAACGATCCGACTTTCGATATGGTACCGCGGGTGGTGTTCTTCGCTGCCAAAGCGGCACCTGGCTACCACCTTGCGAAAGAGATTATTTTTGCAATTAACAAAGTTGCTGAGACCATCAACCAAGATCATCGAGTGAACGATAAATTGCAAGTGGTGTTTATTCCTGATTATCGTGTCAGTTTGGCTGAAATTATCATTCCTGCGGCAGATGTGTCTGAGCAAATTTCCACTGCGGGTAAGGAAGCGTCAGGAACCGGTAACATGAAGATGGCATTAAATGGTGCATTAACCATCGGAACGATGGATGGTGCAAATGTTGAGATTCGGGAAGAAGTGGGTGATGACAACATATTTATTTTTGGTTTGGATGTGGATGAGATCGAAGCGTTAAATATTACGAGTCTGATCCATTGCTAAAAGCCTCTTTAGATTTGCTGATTGGTGACACGTTTACTCCAGGTGAGCCGGAGAAATTGGCGGCAGTCTACCATAGCTTGCTAGAAGGAGGGGATCCATATTTATGTTTAGCGGATTTTGCTTCTTACCTAGTGGCACAACAGGCCATTGATATTCAGTATCGCGACTCAGCTCTGTGGGCAAAAAAAGCGATTTTGAATACGGCTCTCGTGGGTAAATTCAGCTCTGACCGAGCGATTCGTGATTACGTTGACAATATTTGGTTGTTAAAAGCGGTTCACCGCTAACCACTCATGTGAGTTGATAAGTCGGAGCGTGTGCTCCGGCTTTCCTTGTTTTTATCCCTGTATTCAGAAGGAGAACCTGAATTGGAGAGCCAAATGATATCACAAGCCGTATTATATCAGGTCGCGGAACGCGCTAAGTTAGCGCGCCACTATATCAATGCAAGCGGACAGGAAACTCAGGTTTCAGATGATGCCATTTCTCGTATTCTTAGCGCGTTAGGATACGATATGACCGATGACGCTAGTTTATTGAAATCAGCCGATAAGAAAGAGAAAAAGCGGGTTCTGGACCCGGTGTTAGTAACGCAGAATGATCGTGAGCCGATTGCCATTGATCTCCATGTAGGCGTGAGTGCGAGGGTTAGTGAGTTTGGTTGGAAGGTCAACACCGAGCAGGGCCAGCTACTTGAGGGGTATGTTCAGTCGCAAGTTGTGCGTGATGAAAGGAAAGAAGGGGGGCCTTTGGTGTTTCAACTGCCTTCTTTACCTTGGGGGTATCATTCGCTTAGCATCACTCGTAAGAGGCGTCGTTCTCCTTACACGATGACACTCATTGTCACACCGTCATCGTGTTATCAGCAGGTACCACTCCAACAGGGAAAAAAAGTATGGGGAGTGAGTGTGCAACTGTACACATTGCGTAGTCACTACAATTGGGGGATAGGGGATTTCGGTGATTTAAAGCAGTTGGTCTCTGATATCGCAGCACGTGGCGGACATTTTGTTGGTTTAAATCCTATTCATGCTCTGTTTCCTGCCCATGCAGAGAGTGCCAGCCCTTACAGCCCATCATCACGAAGTTGGCTGAATATTTTATATATTGATGTTAGCGCCGTGCCGGAATTTGTACTTAGCGTGGAAGCGCAGCAAAAAGTCGGGCATGCGGAATTTCAGCAACAGTTGAAAAAGGTGCGGTCTACGCATTGGGTCAATTACACCGAGGTCGCGAAACTAAAATTTAGTGTGTTGCCATTGTTATTTCGTGAATTTAAAACCCGTCACCTAGAGAAACGCAGTGACCGTGCCTTGGCATTTTTGGATTTTGTCGAATCAGGCGGAGACAGCTTACTGCATCAAGCTGCATTTGATGCGCTGCACATGATGCTACATAACGATAACACTGCAATTTTTGGCGTGCAGACGTTTCCTGACAAATATCGGCATTTCGATAAAGAAGCGGTTAAAAGTTTTATCGAAAAAGAGTGGGATACGGTTCAATTCTATATGTATTTACAATGGCTTGCCGATGGTCAGGTAAAAGAAATTCAGCAGCTAGCTGAAGAAAAAGGCATGGCGATAGGTTTATACCGAGACTTAGCCGTTGGCGTGGCCGATTCCGGAGCCGAAACGTGGTCCGATCAACATCACTTACTGATGGAGACCAGCATCGGCGCACCGCCTGATATTTTAGGCCCTCTCGGTCAAGATTGGGGGTTACTACCCTTAAATCCGGAGCGGCTTAAAGCAACGGGCTATCAGGCTTATATTCAACTGTTGCAAGCCAACATGAAGCACTGCGGCGCATTGCGTATTGATCACGTGATGGGATTGTTGAGACTGTGGTTGGTCCCACGAGGAGAGGGCGCCGCTCACGGAGCGTATATCTATTATCCTGTGGAAGACATGCTGGCGATTCTCGCGCTAGAATCGCATCGGAATCAATGTTCGGTAATTGGTGAAGACTTAGGAACGGTTCCAGCAGAAATTGTGGAGAAGCTGGCGAATGCTGGTATTTACTCATACAAAGTGTTCTTATTTGAAACTGCACTGGATGGTGGATACTACTCTCCCGCCCATTACAACGCACAATCTATGTCTGTGTTATGTACGCATGACATGCCGACATTACGTGGTTTTTGGAATAGCGATGATCTCAAATTAGGCGAGGAACTGGGGTTGTATCCAGACAAAGCGCAACTAGCACGTCTGTTGAGCGATCGCTTGCTCAGCAAACAGAAAATATTGGACAGTGTCAATTGGCACGGTTTGTTACCTGATGGCATAGGGGCTGATGCCACTCTAGTGCCGATGGATCGCCGGTTGAGTGAAGCGTTACAACTGCATGTGGCCGCGGGGTCGTCGGCACTGCTTAGTCTGCAATTGGAAGATTGGTTAGAGATGGAACAACCTGTCAATGTGCCAGGTACTGTTGACCAGTATCCTAACTGGCGACGTAAGCTAACAGTCGATCTTGATGAGATGTTCATGTCCGAAAATGTGAATGACATTACCAAAAAGTTGACACAGATCCGCGGTATCCCCGGCTGTGGTAATTAGGTGCATCAAGAGAGTGTTGTGCTGCTCAACAGTGCACAAAGTGAAGGTGTTGAGTGGCCTTATGCATCTGTGATGTGAGGGTTGGTTTCCCTGTGGCCTTTGAGAACGGCATGCTGCATGATCATCTGATACTTTTTTGACACAATGAAATCACTATTATTTTGGTTAGTTGGGGTTGTCTCCATTAGCCAGAATAATAGTGATAGAACGAAAGGGGATGTTCTAAGAGTGAGAATTAAGACAGATGATCAAAATCAATCCCATTTTCGCGATGCAAGCGCTGACACGCGTTGCCATTGCTGTCGAATAGGTGACAACGTTCGGGGGCGATACCAATTGTGTATGTGTCGCCGGGGTCAATCGGTAGAGT
>JBQGON010000200.1:0-5569 GCA_052087065.1 Vibrio sp.
GTAGTCGCCAAAGCGCCAGTAGTTGAGGTTATGTTGGCACTGATATCCCGGCTTGCTGTAGCCGGATATTTCATATTGTACATAGCCTGCCGCGGCAAGCTTTTCGTGGCCATGTTCAAATATATCCCATAAATCATCTTCATCAGGTAATTGCGGGGGTTTTGAATAGAACAAGGTATTGGGCTCAATCGTCAGTTGATACCAAGAGATATGAGGCGGTGCGAGTGCAATCGCTTGATCTAAGTCGGCTAACGCTTGTTGTGGCGTTTGATCGGGTAAACCATGCATGAGATCGAGGTTGAAGCTATTGAGACCAATGGTGTGGGCGAGATTGGCAGCGCGGAGTGCCTCTTCTCGGCCATGAATACGGCCTAATGTTGCAAGCTTCTCGGCTTCAAAGCTCTGAACACCGATAGAAATACGATTGACTCCCATACGGCGATAGCCCGCAAAGCGCTCTGCTTCGATGGTGCCAGGATTGGCTTCCATCGTGACCTCCATATCATCGATAACGGCTAGCCGCGCTTTCACGCCATCTAGTAGCGCTCCAATGCCTTCCGCAGAGATCAGGCTTGGGGTTCCTCCACCAATGAAAATAGAGTGAAGAGGCCTTGGGTTCTGAGTGAGCTGATAACGTTCGATGTCATGATCGAGATCGTCGAGTAATGCTTGGATATATTCCTGCTCTGGGATCTCATTTTTTAAGGCATGAGAATTAAAGTCACAGTACGGGCATTTCTGCACGCACCATGGAATATGGATATATAAACTAAGTGCTGGTGGCGTTAGCATTAAGATTGTTGCTCTTGAATAGCTTGAAAAAGTTTGCTGAGTGCTTGTCCGCGATGAGAGAGCTGTTTTTTGCGTGTTGGTTCAAGTTCAGCAGACGCGCAGTGCTCTTCTGGTACCCAGAATATAGGGTCGTACCCAAAGCCGTGTTCACCTTGAGCTTCATGCAGTATACGACCTTCCCATTTGCCATGACAGACGAGCGGCGTCGGGTCATCTGCATGACGCATCAGTACAAGCACGCAATGAAAGCGGGCAGTGCGTTGCGCGTCAGGCACATCTTGCATCGTGTTAAGTAGCTTGTTGAGGTTGTCTTGATCAGTGGCCTCTTTACCGGCATAACGAGCGGAATAGATCCCCGGAGCACCCTGTAAGTAGTCGACTTCAAGGCCTGAATCATCGGCGATAGCAGCGCAACCGGTTTCTTTGGCAGCATGGCGAGCTTTGATGATCGCATTTTCAATAAAGGTTGTGCCCGTTTCTGGCACTGACGATACGTTCAATTCACTTTGTGCAATCACATCAAAACCAAAGTCGGCCAGCAGGCCTGCCATTTCGCGGACTTTACCTTGATTACCTGTCGCTAACACTATCTTTTTATTCATGCTGATATTCTCACTATCCCCAGTTCGGAGCCGTATCTCTCGACCCTTTATGGCCTATCATTAGGCGTTACGCTGATGTCGAAAGGATAACAGAATCTGTGAGGTGCAACGAGGTTTGTCTTGGGGAGAAAAAGAAAATCTCCACCGGGGGTGGAGATTTCTAAACGTGTTAGCGATTGGCTATCGGTGACTTCATTTACAATTGGAACCATAATGGACCGATTAAATCGCCCATGAGGTAATTAGCAAATTGGAGTAACACAAACAGCACAAGGACACTTAAATCTAATCCGCCCATTGCGGGGATAATACGGCGAATTGGCGCAAGCATGGGTTCGGTCAATTGATGAAATACAAATTCAATCGGGCTACGGCCTTGGCTCACCCAGCTCATAATCGCACGGATGATCAGCACCCAAAATAATAAGCCACCTGCGGCTTTCACTAACGCGAGTGCCGCGAGGAAAAACAGATAAGGACTGACTGAAAGCATACTTCCCGAACTGATGGCGACTAATGCAATGAATTTTAATAAACACAGTGCGTACGCAAACAGTAAGGTCGCAAGATCCAAACTGCCAATGGAAGGAATGATGCGACGAAGAGGACCGACGATCGGCTGTGTTGCTTTTACAATGAATTGAGAAAATGGGTTATAAAAATCCGCTCGAGCTGCTTGTAGCCAGATGCGTAAAATCACAACCATGATATACAAGTCCAGTACTGTGGAGACTAAAAAAGTCAGTGCATTCATAAAGAGCCCTTTTTAATTGGCATGGTAGAAGTTTAAATCAATGGTACCGCAATGCGGCGCCAATGACAGTTAGAATAATGTTTCCATTTCCTGCGCACGTGCGACAGCGGCTTGCATGGCCTTAGACACGGTTTTTTCAAGATCCAACGCTTGGAATGTATTAATTGCTTCGGCTGTGGTTCCGCCTTTTGATGTAACTTGCGCACGCAATTCTGATAATGATAACTCGGAGTTAGACGCGACCATGTGCGCTGCGCCTAATGCGGATTGCTGTACCAATAAACGTGCGGTATCACGATCAAATCCTTGCGCAATGGCTTCGTTTTGCATTGCTTCCATAAACAAGAAGAAATAGGCAGGGGCACTACCAGCTGCGGCAATGATGCTATTGATCTCTGCTTCTTGTTTGACCCAACAGACTTCACCAACGGCTTTCATTAAAGACTCGGTAAAATCACGGTCGGCTGGAGGCGTCGCATCGGTCGCATATAACCCGCTCATGCCTTGGCCAATTAATGAAGGGGTATTAGGCATTACGCGTACCAAATTGAGTTTGGTAGCAAAAATCTCATTGATACGTGATACCGGCATACCCGCTGCAATCGATATAACAAGTTTATTACTAAAATCAATACCTTGTAATGGTTCGAAAACCTCTGCCATTAATTGCGGTTTAACCGCTAAAACGACAACATCGCTGTCTTGAGCGGCACGCTGGTTGTCACTCGTAGTTTGAATACCGAGTTCTTGTTCCATAGGGACGCGTCGTGTTTCAGTGGGAGAGGACACTAAAATGTGATCGGCTGGATATCCGCTACGGACTAACCCCGCAATGATTGCTTTAGCCATGTTACCTGCGCCAATAAAGGTAATTTTTCTATGTTCCATCTCGGTCTATGCTCCGTATGTTGTCTATGCTCATCATTAAGTATTTGCTTGAGGATACTCTCGTTGGCCAAAAATAGCTGTCCCAATGCGTACCATGGTCGTGCCAGCTTCAATGGCAGCTTCCATATCACCACTCATGCCCATAGAAAGGGTGTTAATATGTGGGTAACGTTGTGCAAGTTGATGCTGGCAGTTAGCCAGTTTCTGAAATGCAGCCAGTTGTGATGCATAGTCAGCCACATTTTGAGGAATCGCCATCACTCCTCTTAACGTGAGGTTCGGCAGAGTAGAAATCAATTCGGCCAGCTCAAAAAGTTCATTTTCATCAACGCCAGATTTAGAGGCCTCATCACTGATGTTAATCTGAATCAACACTTGCAGTGGGGGAAGCGTCGAAGGGCGCTGTTCATTTAAGCGTTGCGCTATTTTGGCTCGGTCAATGGTATGTACCCAAGCAAAGTGCTCAGCAATCGCTCGGGTTTTATTAGATTGTAATGGGCCAATGAAATGCCATTCGAGAGATAAATCAGGATGGTGCTGATTAAAGTACTGAACTTTTTCTACGCCTTCTTGAACATAATTTTCGCCAAATTGTCGCTGGCCAGCCTGAGTGGCGGACAATATCGCCTCTGGCGGTTTGGTTTTACTTACGGCAAGCAGTTGCACCGATCCCTCAGAGCGTCCAAACTTAGTTTGGGCACTTTCAATGAGTGACGTGATGTGTTCAATGTTTTCTTGAATACTCATAGCTAGACTTTAATTAAGGAAAATAAATGGATATCGCTGAATTACTCGATTTTAGTGTAAAGCATAATGCCTCAGATTTGCACCTTTCAGCGGGTGTTCCTCCAATGGTTCGTATTGATGGTGATGTGAGAAAACTCGGCATTCCTGCTTTTTCACATACCGAAGTTCATCGTCTGGTCTTTGAGATCATGAATGATGCCCAGAGACGAGAGTACGAAGAAAAATTAGAAGTCGACTTTTCCTTTGAACTGGCAAATGTCGGCCGTTTTCGTGTCAATGTCTTCCATCAATCACGAGGGAGTTCAGCGGTATTTAGGACCATCCCTACGGAGATACCTACTCTATCACAGTTGGGTGCTCCGGAAATCTTTAATCGCATCTGCCATTATGAAAAAGGCTTAGTATTGGTGACCGGTCCCACCGGCTCGGGTAAATCCACCACATTAGCCGCCATGGTCAACGAAATTAATCAGACTAAAAATAAGCATATTTTGACGATTGAAGATCCAATTGAGTTCGTACATACCAATAACAAATGTCTTATTAATCAAAGAGAAGTGCATCGTGATACGCACAGTTTTAAAGCCGCGTTACGCTCAGCCTTACGTGAAGATCCTGATGTTATTTTAGTTGGTGAGTTGCGCGATCAAGAAACCATCAGCCTTGCACTCACCGCGGCAGAAACCGGTCATTTGGTGTTTGCGACCTTACATACTAGCTCAGCGGCGAAAACCATTGATCGTATTATTGATGTGTTCCCCGGTGCCGATAAAGGCATGGTTCGTTCAATGTTATCTGAATCGCTACGTGCCGTGGTTGCGCAAAATCTACTGAAAAAAACCGCAGGTGGGCGAGTGGCTTGTCATGAGATCATGCTAGCAACACCTGCCATTCGTAACTTAATCCGCGAGGATAAAGTGGCACAAATGCAATCCGTCATTCAGACGGGAGCGGCACATGGCATGCAAACGTTAGAGCAAAATGCCCGCCAACTGGTCTCGAAAGGATTGGTTGAAGCCGATGAGGTTGCTCAGAAAATTAATATCCATACCACAAACGATTTTTAAGGTGAATGGTGATGTTGCTTGAACAATGCTTATCAGAAATGACCACGCGTCAATCATCGGATCTGTATATTACGGTGGGGGCACCTGTACTCTATCGTGTTGACGGTGAGTTACAAAGCCAAGGTGACAAGCTCACCCTCTCTGATGTCAATAACTTGCTAACACGTATGATGGACAGTGAGATGAGGGAGCACTTTGCCCACACTCATGAGGCCAATTTTGCATTAGTTCGAGACAACGGACGTTTTAGGGTCAGTGCCTTTTATCAGCGCGAGCTACCGGGTGCGGTGATTCGTCATATTGAAACACGCATTCCGACGTTTGCAGAACTGCAATTACCGGACAGGTTACAAGAGCTCGTTATGCATAAGCGTGGTCTTGTGCTGGTGGTGGGAGCAACGGGATCGGGAAAATCAACCACCATGGCTGCGATGACAGGCTATCGCAATCGTCACTCTTCTGGGCATATTCTCACAGTGGAAGATCCGATTGAATTTGTGCATGAGCATGAGCAATGTATTGTCACACAGCGCGAGGTTGGATTAGATACACAAAGTTATGAAGTGGCATTAAAAAATTCATTACGACAAGCGCCAG
Organism: Vibrio sp.; assembly: GCA_052087065.1. Lineage (GTDB taxonomy): Bacteria > Pseudomonadota > Gammaproteobacteria > Enterobacterales > Vibrionaceae > Vibrio. The sequence continues at coordinate 5,448 of JBQGON010000200.1, forward strand.
ATATGATTTTGATTGGCGAAATCCGTTCGAAAGATACCATGGAGTATGCCATGAACTTTGCCGAAACTGGGCATTTATGCATGGCGACGTTGCATGCTAATAACGCCAACCAAGCGTTAGAG
>JBQGON010000201.1:0-5321 GCA_052087065.1 Vibrio sp.
TCCTTGACTCACGTCATGTAAGCCATGCTGTACGGTATGAATATCGCCTTCCCCTTGCAAAGCAACATTATTTACCGACTCTAAAGTCGTGCCCATATTTTTAATAAGTTGGGTGTTTTCATTGACGACATTCGAGATTTCTTCAGTGGCCGTCGATGTTCGTGAAGCCAGTTTACGCACTTCATCAGCGACGACCGCAAATCCTCTCCCTGTTTCTCCAGCCCGAGCCGCCTCAATGGCGGCATTCAAAGCTAAGAGGTTCGTTTGTCCTGCAATACCATTAATTGTGGTAACAATATCGTTGATGTTTTTGGATTGTTCTATCAGGTCTTGGCCGAGCCCGCTGGCACCTTTGACTTTTTCTGCAACGGTATGCGATGTCGCGACGGCATCATTTAACACTTTAATCGCCGATTCGGTAATGTGGGAGGTTTCCTCGGAAATTGCCGCTGCCATTTCGACGGCTTGGGTTGATAGATTGATAGCTTTACTAATATCAGCCGCAAATTTAATCACTTTATATACATTACCGTCGTTGTCTAAAATGGGATTGTATGTCGCTTCCAACCAAATAGCGTTGCCGTTGGCATGTTTACGTTTGAAACGCCCTGTAAAATGTTCTCCTCGCTTTAAGCGAGTCCAGAAGTCGGGGTTCTCATGGTAGAAATCATCAAAGCAAAACATCTTATGCTGTTGGTTGACGATGTCATTTAACGAATAGCCGACGGTATCGAGAAAATTTTGATTTGCGGTCAAAATGACACCATCTGTTGTGAATTCAATGACAGCTAGTGATTTATCGAGCGCTTGTAAAATCGCATTTTTGGCATCTAAGTCATTCGCGGATTCGGTAACGTCACTGCAAATTTTAATCACTTTGATGACGTGATTATCTTGATTAGTCACCGGGAAGTAGTTGGCTTGTAATATGAGCGGTTCCCCGTTTTTACGAAAACGTTCGAAGGTACCGCTGTGTCCATGGCCGCTGGCGAGTTTATTCCAAAATTCACGATAGTCAGGGGAGCTCACATATGAGTTATCACAAAATATTCGATGGTGCTTACCTACAATCTCGGAAAGCTGATACCCCGTTGCTGCGAGAAAATGTTGATTCGCATCGAGGATGGTGCCATCAGGATTAAACTCTATATACGCCGTGTGTAATTTAATGGCTTCGAGTTCATCGTGTTGATTCTCATTGGTTGTTTGTTGGTTATGTTTATCTGACGACGTTTTTTGTGTAAACCACATAGATAAGTTTCCTTAACTCTATAGATAACGACCATAGCTAAACACAAAAATTGTAATCTATGTTGTGTCGAGAGCATGACCAAACTGCGTTAAATAATATATAGACGAAATCTAATTAAAAACAACTGTGAGCTTGGTGTGATAGTGCAGAGAAAAAGAAGCTGTCATTCATAATTTCTCATTTAATCGGGGGGTGATCTCATAAATCCTCTTTTTTTTTCATAATTTGACACAAATTGATTTCCATCAAAATTGTGTGGTTTTTATGTGTTAGTCACATTCGTGTAAAAACAATTATCCTGAGTCCAAAAAAGGAAAGGAAATCATGAAAAAAACATTATGTGGGTTAGCCGTAATTTCTGCTTTATTTTCAGCCAATGTTCTTGCTCACCAACAAGGCGATTTTTTCGTTCGTGCGGGTCTTGCATCGGTTGTTCCATTAGATTCTAGTGATGACATTTTGGGCTCGAATGACGGCCTTAAAGTCAATACGGCGACACAGCTTGGCCTAACTATTGATTACATGCTAACTGATCACATCAGTTTAGAACTGCTTGGTGCGACTCCTTTTGAACACGATATTTCAACGGACTTTGGCGGTTTAGGTGAAGTAGCTACAACAAAACAATTGCCACCAACGTTAATGGTTAACTACTACTTTAATGAACCAGCAGCGAAATGGCAGCCTTATGCAGGTATTGGTGTGAATTTCACCAACTTCTACGATAATAGCTTCAACGATACGGGTAAAGATGCAGGCTTGAGCGATTTAGACCTTGATAACTCTTGGGGTGCTGCAGTAGATATCGGTGTTGATTACCAAGTCAACGAACATTGGTTAGTCAACGCGGCGGTTTGGTATACTGACATCAGAACAACGGCTCATTATAAAGTAGCTGGTGATGAACATAGCACTAATGTCGACATTAACCCTCTTGTATTTATGGCATCTGTGGGCTACAAATTTTAATTAACACTATTCACATTGTTGCCTATTTAAAAGCATGCGTATAACGCATGCTTTTTTGTTTATATGGGCCTATAGACGGTACATTGGTTGCGAATGTGATAGTGAAAACACTTTGGCTGGGAGAGCATTGCCCAGCAAAGAGTTGCCCTTTACTATGAGCTCAAATAGAAGGAGTTTTCAATGGTGAATAAAGTAGCAATGGCGCCAAACGGCCCAGAGTTCTCAGAATTAGTACAAGGGTATTGGCGTTTAACTGATTGGGGTATGAGTACTCAAGAGCAACTCGCCTTTTTGCAGCAGCATATGGAATTGGGGATAACGACAGTCGATCATGCCGATATTTATGGTTTGTATGAATGTGAAAAACGCTTTGGAGAAGCCTTAGCGATTAAACCAGCATTACGTGAGCAATTACAGATTGTGACGAAATGTGATATCCAATTACTGAGTGAACAATTCCCCGAACGACATATCAAACATTACGATACGAGTGCCGCTCATATACAGCAATCGGTCGAAAACTCTTTACGTTTACTCGGCGTAGAAAAGTTAGATGTGCTATTAATTCATCGCCCCGACCTGTTAATGGATGCCGATGAAGTGGCCGATACCTTTCATCATCTTTACCAAAGTGGCAAAGTGTGTGCTTTTGGTGTCTCCAACTTTCCACCATCGCAGTTTTCTTTATTGCAGTCGCGCTTAGATTTACCCTTGATCACCAACCAAGTTGAAATTAATCCACTGAATTTCGATGTGGCGCATGATGGGACGCTCGATCAATTGCAACAAGCCCGCGTGCGCCCAATGGCGTGGTCTTGTTTAGCGCAGGGAGAATTGTTTGCCAATAGCTACGATGCGAGAACCCGACGGGTGGTGAATGCGTTAAATGAAGTTGGTGAGGAGATTGGGGCCGATAACATCTCGCAAGTGATCTATGCGTGGATTCGTCGTTTTCCTGCCAAGCCGGTGCCTATCTTAGGCTCGGGTAAAATTGAACGGGCCAGAAATGCGGTCGATTCGTTATCATTATCGTTAACACGAGAACAATGGTATGCGATATGGACGGCTTCTATGGGGCAAGAAGTTCCATAACTTAGAAAACATGAACATAAAAAAGGCGAAGTATCACTTCGCCTTTTTTATTATGCGCATCAGGCGGATTAGCCAATAATGAGCTGGCCTAGAATGTAGCCCATACATGAACCGCTCACAACGGCGATTAAACCGACACTCATAAAGGAGTGATTGAAATACCATTTACCAATTTTGGTGGTACCTGTGGTATCAAAGTTTACCGTGGCGATGTCTGAAGGGTAGTTAGGAATAAAGAAATAACCGTATAAAGCCGGCATCAAGCCAATCACTAACGCAGGTGGTAAGCCAAGCCCTAATCCTACAGGTAGCATCATACGTGCGACCGCAGCTTGTGAATTGACGACCACTGAGACGATAAAGAGTGCGAGCGCAAATGTCCATGGGTAATCGGTAACCATATCGATAATGCCTGCTTTAAATTGAGGCATAGCATATTGGAAGTAAGTATCAGACATCCAGGCAATACCGTAAATGGCAATAGCGGCAACCATGCCGGATTTAAATACCACGCCATTCGGTACTTTTTTAGGGTCAGTTTTTGTCACCAATAAAATGATCCCACCAAAACAGAGCATCATCATTTGAATAATAACGGTCATTTTAATGGGTTTGCCATCGACGATCGTACGTACATCAGGCCACATTGCGACAAACACAATGGCTAAGAGCGAGAGTATGAAGAGGATCACGGCATTGCGAGCAGAGGTCGGCAGTACTTCATTTAGTGTGGTTGCTGTCGTCGTCTCAATGCGAGCTTTAAACTGGGGATCTTTTAGCTTTTCTTGATATTGAGGATCATCATCTAGATTCTTACCCCGACGTAGGCTATAGAGAGACATTAATAGCACACCAAAGAGTGTGGAAGGAATGGTCACCATCAAGATAGACAACAACGTGATGTGAGGGTTGATATCAGACAGTTGAGCTAGGTAGTACACCACCGCTGCAGAAATAGGGGAGGCGGTAATCCCGACCTGCGAGGCGACAGACGCCGCTGCCATGGGTCTTTCTGGACGAATGTTATTTTTTAATGCCACATCGCCAATGATCGGCATAATTGAATACACCGCGTGGCCAGTCCCTAACATGAACGTCATAAAGTAAGTAACAAAAGGGGCAATGAGCGTGACGCGTTTCGGATTTTTTCTGAGCAAGCGCTCGGCGATTTGTAGCATATATTTGAGCCCGCCAGCCGCTTCTAGAATAGATGCGCAGGTGACAACGGCAAGAATGATTAGCATCACGGTAATCGGTGGAGACGTTGGCGGCATATGGAAAACAAATACCTCAATGACTAAACCAATACCAGAAACGACGCCGAGCCCGATGCCTCCATAGCGCGAGCCAATATAAAGCATTAAAAGTAGAAATATGAACTGCATATATAACATAAGTTTGCTCTCTAAAAAAACCGGATTTGAGCGCGATTATCTAACGGCTTGTACAGAAAATACCTTTTCAAAATCAAAGTTTATGTGGTTTTAACTAACTATCTTCTAAAATATAAACAAGCTCACAGTATTAACATGACATGCTACGCACCTGTTATGTTCAGTTTAGAAAGATGCAGCGGCTGGGTAATGGGGATGAAAAAGCCAATGTTATCGAGTCGATAAAGCATTGGCTTTGGTATATCTAGAGCATTCGCTGATGTACTCGGCACATCAACAGCAAGCTATTTAGTCATAAATAGTGGGAATAGGCTGGCGTTTGTGCTGAGTCGCGGTATAGATTGCCACGATGCGTTCAACAACAGATTCAGGAACCGCTTTTCCTTCCAAAAAGTCATCGATTTGATCGTAAGTCAGGCTCAGTGCTTCTTCATCTGCTTTTTGCGGTGCAAGCTCTTCTAAATCTGCAGTCGGGGTTTTATTGACCAGAATATCTGGAGCGCCTAGTGTGGCAGCGACAAGACGGACTTGGCGTTTATTAAGACCAAATAAAGGGGCAATATCACAGGCGCCATCGCCGTATTTGGTGTAAAAACCCGTGACGTTTTCTGCCG
>JBQGON010000202.1:0-5301 GCA_052087065.1 Vibrio sp.
AACTACTGGCGCTTTGGTGACTACCTCGGGATTGGTTGCGGGGCACACGGTAAAATCAGCTTTGAAGATGGGCGCATAGTTCGCACCACTAAAGTAAAGCACCCTAAAGGCTACTTAGCGGCGCTCAACAATATGGTCAAACCGTATTTAGATCAGGAAACCCTGGTGGCCGATAGCGATAAACCGTTTGAGTTTTTCATGAACCGCTTTCGCTTAATGGAGCCATGTCCAAAACAAGACTTTCTTGAGACGACGGGACTCCCGTTAACCGCGATTGAAGACACGATTCAATGGGCGCTCAGTGAAGGTTACTTGAACGATACGCCAGATTGTTGGCAGATCACCCATAAGGGAAAGCTGTTCTTAAATGATCTGTTAGGGGCATTTATGCCCGATGATGACGATGACTCTTAATCCGCTGCCTATGGCGCCTCATAGCGAGGCGTCATAAACATTGATTCTAGGTCTAGCAACCTCAACCATTCTCTGTATTGATACTAGAAAATAGAGCGGCCGATTCGCTCTGCCAGTAATTCTAAGGCGCGCGTTCCGGCTAATGAGTTACCGGATTTGTCTAACTCAGGCGACCACACGGCAATGGTCATTTCCCCTGGAACAATGGCAATAATTCCGCCACCCACCCCAGATTTACCCGGCATGCCAACGCGATAAGCAAACTCCCCAGCACCATCATATAAACCACATGTGGCCAGTAAGGCATTCATTTGCTTACTTTGCATACCGGAAATGATTGGTTTACCGGTAATCACTGAACGGCCTTGATTGGCTAAATAGCTGAAGGTTTTGGCAAGTTCAACACAGCTCATTTCTAGCGCGCACGCATGAAAATAGTTGTTCAATACCGGTAAAACTTCATTATCAAAATTACCAAATGAGCGCATGAGGTACGCAATAGCCGCATTACGGTCACTGTGCATCATTTCCGACTGTGCGACGACTTTATCGTAGATAACGTGTGGATTGCCCGATAACTCACGGACAAATTCCAATAAGCGATGACGCGGTGCCGACAAACGACTATACAGCATGTCTGCAATCACAATTGCGCCGGCGTTAATAAACGGGTTACGGGGAATACCCTGCTCGACTTCTAGCTGAATCAATGAGTTAAAAGCTTGACCAGAGGGTTCCTTACCAACCTTCTTCCACAGTTCACTCGGTTCATAAAGCTCCATGGCAAGAGTTAAACTCAACGCTTTAGAAATCGATTGAATTGAAAAACCTTCTTGCGCATCACCCGCTTGAATGACTTCGCCTTCATTGGTAAATACCGCCATCCCGAGTTTATTATTCGGAATACAGGCTAGAGCAGGAATATAATCCGCCACATGGCCTTGACCAATTAAGGGACGAACTTCCTCTAAGATGCTGTTTAATATTTCTTGTGTCGGTTTCATCCTCTTTCTCCAAAGGGAAAAAATGCCAACATTAAACAATGTTGGCATTAATAATTCATACTTGATTGAGTATTAGGTTCACTCAGTGCGCTGGAACTTGATATCCCAAACACCATGACCAAGACGATGACCGCGCGCTTCAAACTTAGTCAAAGGTCGCTCATCTGGACGAGGAATAAATGGGCCATCGGTAGCAACATTTCGATAACCCGGAGCTTGTTCCATAATTTCAATCATATGTTCTGCGTAGTTTTCCCAATCGGTTGCCATATGGAAAACCCCGTCAGTGAGCACCAACTTATGACGAACCATTTCAGCAAACTCTAGCTGAACAATACGACGCTTATGATGGCGTTTTTTATGCCACGGGTCAGGGAAAAATAATTGCACGGTGGCTAATGTTTCGTTCGGTATCATATGTGCAAACACTTCGACTGCATCATGACACATTACGCGCAGGTTAGTGACACCTTCTTCTTTCGCTGATGATAAACATGCACCCACACCCGGCGTGTGTACTTCAATACCCACGAAGTTTTTTTCTGGTGCATTCTTTGCCATTTCAACCAAAGATGTGCCCATACCAAAACCAATTTCTAGTACTACTGGGTTGTTATTACCAAAGACCGCTTGCCAATCGAGCAGTTGCTCTTGGAAATCAATCCCCATTGTCGGCCAACATTCAGCCAAGGCAGTTTCTTGACCTTTAGTTAATCGGCCTTCACGACGAACAAAGCTGCGTATTCTACGCTTTACTTTGCCATCTTCAGTCAATTCGTTAGTCGTTACTTCACTCATTGGTTTTGCCTGCACATTGATTAATCAGAGCGGGAATTATCCAAAGAATTGCCTTCGGTGCAAGTAATAAACCGAAAAACCTCACTGGTTTTCTTCCCTGTGGTTTAGTCTCAACAACTTATCGACTACACTATGCGGCAATTTTATATCATTATTATCATAAAAAGAGCCTGTCGTGACCCCTTTTGCAAAGTCGATCCTCAATTGGTATGACGCTTACGGACGCAAAAACCTTCCGTGGCAACAGAACAAATCCGCCTATAGCGTATGGCTGTCTGAAATCATGCTTCAGCAAACCCAAGTCGCTACTGTGATTCCGTACTATCAGCGCTTCATGGAACGCTTCCCTACCGTCCAGGATCTCGCCGCTGCTCCTCAAGATGAAGTGTTACACTACTGGACAGGACTGGGGTATTATGCGCGCGCACGTAACCTCCATAAAGCCGCTCAAGTGGTCGTTAATGAATATAATGGTGAGTTTCCTCAAGATCTTGATGCGATGAATGCTCTACCCGGTATCGGCCGTTCCACTGGTGCCGCCATTTTATCGTCCGTGCATAAACTGCCTCATGCCATTTTAGATGGCAACGTGAAACGAACCTTGGCGCGTTATTACGCAATAGAGGGATGGCCCGGACAAAAGCGTGTCGAGAATAAGCTGTGGGAGTATGCAGAACTGAATACTCCTGACACTGATGTCGACCATTACAATCAAGCGATGATGGATATGGGCGCGATGATCTGTACCCGTAGCAAGCCAAAATGCTCGCTGTGTCCAGTATCTACTGGGTGTGTCGCGTATCAACAAGGCAACCAAACCGACTATCCGGGCAAAAAACCTAAGAAAGAGAAACCCATCAGAGAAGCTTGGTTTGTGATGTTGCATCATGACAACGATGTTTGGCTAGAACAACGCCCACAAAGTGGCATTTGGGGTGGTCTATACTGTTTTCCAGAGCAAAAAAACCACGCCATTGACGAACTGTTAGACCAGCGCGGCGTACGCGAAAGTCAAATTGAAAAAATCAGTACGTTAAACGCATTTCGTCACACGTTCAGCCATTATCACTTAGATATTACTCCCGTATTGATTGAATTAACGAGTAAACCTCAACAAATAATGGAAGGTAATAAAGGCCTTTGGTATAACTTAACGGTTCCGGAACAAATAGGTTTGGCAGCCCCTGTTAAACAGCTGCTAGAAAGTTTACCATTTGAATTAACATCTAATTAAGGGGATATCCTATGAGCCGCACGGTATTTTGTGCACGCCTACAAAAAGAAGCAGAAGGCCTCGACTTTCAACTTTATCCAGGTGAAATCGGTAAACGTGTTTTCGATTCTATTTCGAAAGAAGCTTGGGCCGAATGGCAACACAAGCAAACCATGTTGATTAATGAAAAAAAACTTAACATGATGGATCCAGAACATCGTAAGTTGCTTGAAACAGAAATGGTCAATTTCTTATTTGAGGGACAAGATGTTCATATTGAAGGTTATACACCTCCAAGTGAATAAATGATTAGGCTGACGAACTTCGTCAGCCTTCTTTTTGTGTATGGATGAGGGACGAATGAAAAAAACGCTGTGTACTTTACTGGTCTTATCATTAACGGGATGCAGTCGAGAGTTCATCGAAAAAATATACGATGTAGACTACGAACCGACCAATCGTTTTGCTAAGCATTTAGCGCAGCTTCCCGGCCAATTCAAGAAAGATACGGCCGCCTTAAATAGGCTCATCAATAACTTTTCAGGAAAAGTAAAAAACAAATGGGGCAAACGCGAATTCAAAATCGCAGGTAAGCGTAACTATGTAAAATATATCGATAACTACCTTAGCCGAGCCGATGTTAACTTTGAATCAGGCAAGATAGTCGTTGAAACGGTTGCCACCACTGAGCCTAAAGAACATTTAAGGCAAGCGATCATTACCACCCTACTGACCCCCGATGATCCTGCCCAAGTGGATCTATTTTCCTCGAAAAAGATCAAGCTCGATGGCCAGCCATTTCTCTACAAACAAGTAGTCGATCAAGATCATAAGGCGATCCAATGGTCATGGCGAGCCAAACGCTATGCAGATTATTTAATTGCCAATCATCTGAAAGTTAAAACCGTCGACTTTAAAAAGTCATACTATGTGGATATTCCCATGGTTGACAACCAAGTCGAGATTCGTAGTTACCAATACGCTAGTATCGTTCGCAAAGCCTCGCAGCGTTATGGCATTCCAGAAGATCTCATTTATGCCATCATAAAAACCGAGAGCAGTTTTAATCCTTATGCGGTGAGCTGGGCCAATGCCTATGGACTGATGCAAATTGTACCTAAAACGGCAGGCAAAGATGTATTTAAGCTGGTCAAAAAACGTTCTGGCCAGCCTTCACCGCAATATTTATATAACCCAGCCAACAATATCGATACTGGAACGGCCTACTTCTACCTGCTTAAAAATCGCTACCTTAAGCAAGTTCAAAATCCAGTGTCGTTACAGTACAGTATGATCTCCGCTTACAATGGCGGAACAGGCGGGGTATTAAATACATTTAGTCGCAACCGTTCTCGTGCGCTTCGTGATATTAATCAATTACAACCCAATCAAGTCTATTGGGCCTTAACTAAAAAACACCCCAATCAAGAATCTCGTCGTTACTTAGAGAAAGTGACAAAATATAAAAAACAATTCAATCGGCATTAAAAAGCAGCGCTTTGCCTAAAATAACGACAAACAACAGCTTTTTTTGATTTTTTTGCAAAAACAAGTTGACGGGAGTGCGGAAAATCCGTTTAATAGCGCCCCGTTGCCCGGATAGCTCAGTCGGTAGAGCAGAGGATTGAAAATCCTCGTGTCGGTGGTTCGATTCCGCCTCCGGGCACCACAATTTTATGTTGGTGTTCAATAACTTCAACAAAACAAAATTAGTGTGCCGACTTAGCTCAGTAGGTAGAGCAACTGACTTGTAATCAGTAGGTCATCAGTTCGATTCCGATAGTCGGCACCATCTATTCTCTTCATGAGAAGACAATTTGTTCCCCCTTAGTTCAGTTGGTAGAACGGCGGACTGTTAATCCGTATGTCGCA
>JBQGON010000203.1:0-5255 GCA_052087065.1 Vibrio sp.
GTGGCTACAAGCTAGCGGTCGCAGGCAATACCTTTGTTTACCCTATTGCAGGCTACTCTAAAACCATTAAATCGGTTGATGAAGTAAAAGACGGTGATCGTATTGCTGTGCCAAACGATCCAACGAACCTTGGTCGTTCGTTACTGCTTCTGCAAAAACAAGGTTTGATTAAATTACGTGATGGTTCAGGCCTTGAAGCAACCGTACGTGATATTGTATCCAATCCGAAGCACCTGAAAATTGTTGAGCTTGATGCCTCTCAGTTACCACGCTCTTTGGACGATGTGACCATTGCGATCATCAACAATACCTTTGCTAGCTCAATCGACCTAACACCACAAAAAGATGGCCTGTTTGTAGAAAGTAAAGACTCTCCTTACGTGAACCTTATCGTGGCACGCAAAGACAATGTCGATAGCAAAAAAGTGCAAGAGTTTGTGAAAGCCTACCAAACGGATGAAGTGTACCAAGCAGCACAAAAACAATTCAAAGGCGGCGTGGTAAAAGGTTGGTAATCTTTTCACCACCTAGAGAGTCACACTCTCAGCATTTGAATATAAAAAAGGTTGGCGAATGCCAACCTTTTTTGATCGTAGTAGCCCTCATTGGTCCCTGCAGATTACTTAAGGTGATCCCAAGAAATATTCGAAACTAACCGGCAGCTATCGCACTTAAAGTGGAAAATGTCGTGCAATGGTTCATTGAGTCGCCACTCACCATCACACTTAGGGCAGCGGCGAGCCTTTTCCGATGCCAAGCTCGTGCCCCCAACGCGATACAAATAATAATACGTTGGCACCTTAGACAAATACTCAATGCGACCACGAATGTCCCAACCGCGAATAAATAGATCACTGTTAGTATCACAGATTTCATGCAGCGCTGCGTACTCAACTTTACAACTGCCCGCCATTTGCAGCTCATCACACGCTTGCCATTCGGTTTGCCACTTCACGACGGCTTTGTGGTCACCATTAAACGTGGGGGGTTGACGATACAACGGAATCGGTAACAAGCTCTCACCACTACGTAAGAGCGAGCATGTGTGCACGTAAGTAGTATAAAGCACTTGCCAACTTGGCGTTTCAATCTCAGCCGCTTGCTCGGAGTTGATATCGCGCCCCAACAAACGGACTTTCGGACCGACGAGACATGCATCGTGAAGACGCTGTAGGCACGTATTAACAAAATCCGAATGATAGTTAGGGTGCAAACTGTCTTGCTCAGGACAAACAGCCCGCACAGAAAATTCGCCTTCCCCCATAATCATAGGAAATTCACGGCCTAAGACCTGCCCATTATAGCGCAGGGCCTCCATCAAACCATTGATCGCTTTATCGACCGCCGTGATCGTAGTGTCGGCAAAACATTCAAATTCTAATTCAACAACATACATATACTTTTAAACAACCGGTTGTAGTTGGGTTAAAAATTCAGTGAGGTTTTTCGCCAGTGAACGGCGCGTATTACTACCGAGTGTTTCTAACACCACCTCCCCACTTACATTACAAATCGATACCACCTGCATATCGTCATTGGTGGACGCGATAAACACGGTCGGTTTTTGTTTCAAACGACGTTGCATGACCAAGTGTCCCAATATATTTTCTTGCAAACGAGTAAAATCTTCATCGTTCCACACTTGGAGAAGCGTTAAAGGATTCCCCTCCCACAATGCCGGAATATCGGCGGCATACTGGGTACAATAAAAATGAGTCACATCAGGGTGTAAGGTCAACTCAATCGCATTTTCTACGTTAGTAAAATTCACGATACCATCACGAAGTAAGGGCCGCCAATACACACACTCTGATGTACGGTGTTGCACACATGGAGAAGGTAAGTCTATCAGGTCATAATTACTGGGTAATTGATCATGCATGGATTGACATTGTGCCACGTATCGCTGGCTAAAGTGGTACAATGCGTTGGCTGAAGGAGCCATTGTATTCTCCATATTTCATTTCCCCTATTGCGAATAATGACAGTGGCGTCGGGATTGCGTAAAATTCCCCATATTCTAATCGAAGTAGCGATAAAAAATGAGTAAATATTCTAACGCGAAAGAGTTAACCGGATTAACTTTAGGTAAAGGCACCGCTTATACCTCACAATACGACGCAACATTGCTACAAGGTGTCCCTCGTAGCTTAAATCGCGACGACTTGCACTTAGGTGAAACATTACCATTTAAAGGTTGTGATGTGTGGACGCTGTATGAGTTATCTTGGCTAAATTCGCGTGGTTTACCACAAGTTGCCGTGGCGCAAGCTACGCTGCCAGCCACTAGTCCAAATCTGATCGAGTCTAAATCATTCAAACTCTATCTCAATAGTTTTAATCAAACCCGATTTAACTCGGTGGATGATGTGCGCAAAACGTTAATTCAAGATTTATCAGCTTGTGCTGGTGAAGCGGTTGACGTGGACGTGCTCCCTGTTGCTCACTTTACCAATCAACCGATTGTGAATATGCAAGGTGAAAATATTGATGAACAGGATATTGACATCACCAGCTACGAATTTGATGATACCTTATTAGAGGGCGCGACCAGTGATGAGGTTGTGACAGAAAGACTCAATAGTCACCTCCTTAAATCGAATTGTTTGATTACCAACCAACCCGACTGGGGCAGTGTTGAAATTCGCTATACGGGTAGAAAGATCGACCGAGAAGCCCTACTCCGCTATATTGTGTCTTTCAGAGAACACAACGAATTTCACGAGCAATGTGTCGAGCGTATTTTTACCGACATTCAACGCTATTGCCAACCGCAATCACTGACAGTTTATGCGCGTTATACTCGCCGTGGCGGATTAGATATTAATCCATTCCGCTCGACGCACAATACAGGCCCTACGCATAATTCTCGACTTGCTCGTCAATAACAAGGACTCTATTTATCCATGAGGTACTTTCGCTGGCAACCTTGGCTTACTCTTTTTTTACTGATGACATCACAGTGGGCGTGGGCTGATATTTCGGCCTATCCCCCGTTACGTGATGCCGAAAAATTGGTAGAACTGTCGCCGATACAAGCTAAGACATTGGTCAGCGATTACCTTTCACAGCGTCGACTCACCAAATCACATGATAAAACCCCGACCACCATTGCTCGTGATGAATCGGATACCCAAGTGCGTAGCCCGAGAAACAGTATAAACGCACTGCAAGTCCTTGCAGAAGCACAGTTCAATTTACAGGATTTAAAAGGCGCATTTCGCTCGATCCATCTCGCCCGCGAGTTAGCACAAGAGTTCGCTTTACCGTATAAAAATTTAGAAGTTGAATTACTGTCAGCACGTTTACATTGGCGTCATACACAAAGTGCCGCCGCCGCCAACCAGCGTCTTAATACGATCACAGACACCTTCGATGCCATCAAAAGCAACGATCATGTGTCTCGCGAGATTAACTATAAAATTCACATGTTGCGCGCAGAGGTGGCCTCCAATGCTGGGCTAATCAAACAAGCGAATGAAATCTTTGCACAACAGAAAAAGTATATTGAGAACATTCATTCGCCCCGCACTGAAATTCAGTATTACATCGCAGTGGGTAGCCATTACCTCACCCATGAACAATACAACATGGCATTATCGGAATTGTTGCGCGCCTATTGGGCAGCGGTTGAACACAGCTCAGGCGCATTACTGGCAAAGACCAATGCATTATTAGGCCGCTTGTTCTTTGAACGTCGCGTACTCGATAAAGCCATGATTTACTATTCGCAATCAGCTGACTTCTACGGAAAATATCAGCAATCACCGCTAATTAGCAGCGTTCTCAAACGGATGGGCGATATTTACTATTTGCAAGGTAAGTATAATCTAGCGTTAGTTCATTACTTTAATGCGATTGACCATGAAAGTAGCGATAAAAACCCCAATCACATTATCGAAACACGCTTGGCGCTCGCAGACACCTATTTAGAATTGTATAACTATCCCTTAGCCGCTCAATATTTACAGCATGCAGAACAACTCTTGGTATCCAGTAATGCGGCGCAGTTAAAAGCGCAAGCCGCGTTACTAAAGTCAGGCCTAACCTTTCATGAAAAAGAAGCGCAAGTTGCGCTCAAATTTGCCAGTAAAGCATTGAATATTAGTCGCAGTTTAGATAACACGGCTTTAGAAAGTAAAGCGTACTTATTGCTGTCACGCGGATATGAACAGTCGGGACAGTTTGCAAAGGCGCTACAAAATATTAAATACCACAATCGTCTAGCACGGCGTAATCAAGAAAAGCTCAATCGCATCAGTGAAGATGCATTTCGTCAACAAAAAGAGTTCGTCGAACAAACCTTGCATATGGCAAGACAAGAGCAGCAATTAAAAACGCTCACCCGTGAGTACAGTAAATTTCAAAAACTGGCCTTTGCATTATTCATTATCGCCTCCATTTTACTGTTATTCATGTTACGCCGTGGACATATCATTCAAAGACAGAAAGATGAAATTGAAGAACTCAATGCCAGTTTATTCACGCATTCACGTTCACGCCTTCGCAACCTACGCATGCTCAATGCGAAGCTGGCTACGTCATTGGAGAAAAGCAGCCGCAGCTTTGAAGAATGGCATATTGGCGAATTAATCGATGAACCATTAAATGACCGCCTGCGTTTTGTCATGATTGACATTCCATTTCTCGGCAGTATGTACTTACAGCAGGGTTACAGCGGTGGATTAGAAATGGAACATGAGTTTGGTGCATTCTTGAAGTCTAAGCTAAATCATGATCAACGTATTTATCATTTTTCAGATTCGAACTTACTCTACATCGAGCGCAATAGTGACCGCAATCAGCCGGTCGAAGCCGTGGTGGAACGTATCCAAGGTTGGCTTAATGAATTTCACGCCGAACTGAATATCAATCGCAACATTAGCGTCGGTATCGCCGACTATCCTTTCTTACCGCGCGCCTATACCGCCATTAATGACAAAGAATTGTTAGATATACTGTTAATGGCCACCGAACTCGCGCAAAAACTCACCACTCAGGCCAATGCCAGTCAATGGGTCTACTTCCGCGCCATAGATAATGCACCTGCTGCCAGCTTTGCGGCGAGTGATATGCGCAGAGCCTGCCAACATGCGATTCAGCAAGGGCTCGTCAAGGTACAATCCTCTTGCACAGACGAGCAGTCTCTCAAGCAGATGGTGAAATTTTAGTATTTTTTCATAAACAAATACTGATAAGATGAAAAATAATTTATTTTTGTTATTCTGTTGACAATCATTAGAACTACGACTAGT
>JBQGON010000204.1:0-5242 GCA_052087065.1 Vibrio sp.
GACTGGGCCTTGCGGTGGCAGCCCCGTGTGTGATGGGAATTGTGTGGTATGCCCGGTGGTTGGAGAAACACTTTCCTGAGATTGTGCCAGTGGAACACCTCAATAAAACTGACGAACAACGAATTAACCAGCATAAAGATTACCTTGCCAGTAAAAAGGATAAACTATTGCCGTCATTGACGCGTTCTATTGCGCCAATCGTTGTGCCGATTTTATTGATACTTTTGAAATCCTTAATGTCGCTCTTTGAAAAGTATTTTGCTTTCGAGAATCTATCGCAAAGTGTGTTTGGACAAGTGATTGATTTCTTGGGTTCGCCTGTCATTGCATTATCCATTGCTACTTTACTGGCGATTTACACCTTGGGTAATCACTTGAGCAAAGCTCAAGTGACCGATAAGCTAGAGGAAGGGATTTCTACCTGCGGTATTATTTTGCTTGTCACCGGCGCTGGTGGTGCTTTGGGCGCGGTATTGCGTGAATCAGGAGCGGGGTCAGAAATTGCTAATCAGGTCGCATCATTACCTATTTCACCGATCATGATTCCCTTTATCATCGCAACCTTGGTACGTGTGATTCAAGGCAGTGGTACGGTCTCTATGATCACCGCCGCTTCTATTTCAGCGCCAGTACTCGCTGAGATTCCTGGGATAAACTTGTTGTTTGCTGCCACTGCGGCGACCATGGGGAGTTTATTCGCGGGTTACTTTAACGATTCTTTATTTCATATCGTCAACCGCTTAATGGGGGTCACTGAAGTGAAGAAGCAACTGGTGATTTGGACCATTCCTACCACAATTGCTTGGGGTATCGGTGGTACGCTCGTTATGGTATTAAACCTAATCTTTGGTGCTCAAGGTTCGTTAATTGATCCTTTGTTACCCTTATTAGTTCTTGGTGGTTGCTTTATGTTCATTCGTTCATATGATAAAAATAGCCGTAGCGATGCCATACATTCCAACGTATAACTAGAAAGGTAATGTTTATCCACACAAAGAGTGTCGCCATTGGTGACGCTCTTTTTTATCGCTACAACAGTATTAGAATCAATCTTCTCTTATGGTTTTTTCTCTAAATCGTATTGTACGAATGCTGGCTAATTACTGCACATATAATAAGGGATCGAATATTGATTGATGTCATCGTATTTATCGTAGTTGTCGGTTGTTATTTCTGCTCTAAAGAAAGTGAAACGTCCAACAAAGAAGCCGGTATGGCATTGGGTTATTATGGGTTTTATTTGGTTGTCTATTTGTTGGTCGGTCCATATCCAGCGATGACATCGAAATATATGGGACAGTTATATGGTTTTTTACCGATGCTATCTTTTGGTGCGATTTTGTTTCCTCATCTTAATACGAATTCTCCTGTAGGAGTAACTAAGGGAATGGGGTGGATTGGTTTGACGGTTGCTTTACTCATTCTTAGTTATTTTAAGTTGTATGTGTGGTAAATAAACGAGTGTTTTCCTGTGTAAAACGTCGATCAGTGGCTAAATATTGTAATGAATTTGCTTGATATAGGTTATCTATGATTTGTGATAAAAACCGCCACGAAGGCGGTTTCTTTTATGTTGGTTGAGTATAACTAACTGAACTGCAATATATTTAATATCTCAATTAGTTATAATCAGATTCAAAGGCGCCTAAATCTGGGGATTGGCCATGGTAGTTTTCTCCCGCATTAATACCTGCATCAATTAAGTCGCTGCCTTTTTTCAATTTGGCATACTTAATGTTTGGTAACTCTCCGTTTGCTTGACGAGGGTACATTAACTCTTCAGGGCGTAAGCGAAGAAAATCTTTTGAGGTAATCGTAACCGGGAGGTTGAAGTAGTTAAAACTCACATCGTTTTGATTCACATCGCCCAAGTTAATGACTTCATTATGCCCATCAAACCCTAAGTTATTACGCATATAATGCCCATAACCCAGCACGTCCGTTAAGTTGTCAGATAACGTCGATAGCATATTGTAGTTAGCGCTATGATTGCGGATGGCAGTATTGTTTATCCAATTTTGACCGCCGATATGATGATTGGCATAAAAACCTGCTGCTCGGTTACGCACGGCTAAACAATATTTGACCGTATGACGTGGAATAATCTGTGGTGGTGTACTACCGTTTCTGCCATAGCCACCGGCTTTGAACCCATTTCCATCCACTTTAGGATTCATATTTTTATCGTAACCGTTATAAAACGCCCAGCTATTTTCGATGGTGACCGCCGCATGTGCGTTGATTAAATCAAAGCCATCATCACTGTTAAACCAAGCTCGGCAACCACGAATGACATTACCCGTTCCCGACGCGGAGCGAGGGTGTACTCCAAAGCCATCAATGTTCCCCATCGAGTATTGATTCAGACCCTGATTATTATAGGCATCGACATTTAATACTAAGTTATTACTGCCCGATTCCAGATACCAACCAATCGCCATGCCATCATGAATTGCGAGATTCTCGAAGCGGTTATTGTTACCGTGATATACGCGAATTGCTGTCGATTGCGTATGACGGTTATCGATCGTGATTTGTACACCGATAATGTGAAAGCCTTTAAAAACACAGTCATCGGCATTAACCATAAAAGCAACGACACGTTCATCTTTAGGTTTTACATTGGAAAAATCAAAAATAGGGCGCTCACCTGGATAATTTACGTATTGAATACCATCTTTAGTTATGTTATTGACAATCGCCCGGACTGATTGATGTCCACTAATATCCTTGTTGGTTGGACGGTAAGTTCCACCTCGGATATACACGGTATCACCATAACTGGCCTTATCTTGTACGGCCATGATGGTTGCTAAAGGGGAATTTTTAGCACCTGCGTTATAGTCAGATCCTTGCGGGGAAATATAGAAATCTTGTGCCATCGTAGAATTTGCCAATAAAGACAAACCTATACCCAACAATAATATTATTGTTCGTTTCATCTAAAATATACCAACATGTTAAATAAAGAAGCGTAATAATAGGTGAACGATAATAATTGTCGACCTAACACTTTTGGTTGATATAGTTTGTTAGATACATATCTCAATTATCTCGTGGTTACAGAATGTTATTTAGTATATTTTTATGTCATTTATGGATGTTCTGTTAAATAAAAAATATTTATGCATATGAGATAATAGAGTGTCGAGCGGTTAGCACGGTGTTTTCATGACAATATAATGTATGTTTTATCAAGTGTGGATAATAATAGGGGCCTCCTGTTTTTTGTACCTTTCCTGATCTGATTCAACACATCCAATATCCAAGTAAAAGACCTTATTCTCTAATTTGCTATGTGAGTGGTCATCGGTGACGGCAAGCTTGAGTGCGATACCCAACATGGCATTCATCGGATGAAATACACATATCATGTGAAGAGCGTTTTTTCGTTTTTGTCATGGCAATGACTGAGGGTGCCATTTCAGTACAATGCTCCCTTGCTGTGCTTTTGATAAATCATGGGACACGTTGGGATATGTCGATGGGGCAATCGTAGAATAGTGTGATGAAGAATTTACCTAATAATCTGACGATTACGCGCAACAAGTACGGCGATGTTGACCGCCTTATGATGAGTGTGAGCGTGCATTCCGTTGTCCGTGTGGCGTCAAGGTAAAAATTCGTTACATATATACACTGTTCAATACTGCGTAGCGTAATACAATGACAATATCAGCGTTGCTTGTGAACTCGAGAGGCTGATCCCTACCAAAACGGATGTCATTCAGGGGTAGAGTTAGGATAAGGCAAGACCGAAGGTTTCATTGCGTTAGCCAACGCTGAGGATGACTTATGCTAGAGACGCTTTTATTATCCCGAATCCAGTTTGCTGCGAATATCAGTTTTCATATTTTATTTCCTACGATCACCATCGCGTTAGGTTGGCTGCTGGTATTCTTTAAATGGCGCTATAACCGAACACACGTCGAAACGTGGATGTCCTTATACTTCTTTTGGGTAAAAATATTTGCCTTAACCTTTGCCCTAGGCGTGGTATCCGGTATTACCATGAGTTTCCAGTTCGGGACCAACTGGCCCGGATTTATGGAGAAAGTGGGTAATGTGGCAGGACCTCTACTTGGCTATGAAGTCATGACCGCTTTTTTCATGGAAGCGACCTTCCTCGGTATTATGCTGTTTGGTCGACATCGAGTACCGAATTGGTTACATACTTTAGCAACCGTGCTTGTCGCCGTTGGAACGTTGTTCTCTTCATTTTGGATTTTGGTGCTCAACAGTTGGATGCATACCCCTGCCGGGTATGAAATCATTGATGGTGTGGTGTTTGTGACGAGTTGGCAAGAGGTGATTTTTAATCCGTCTTTGCCTTATCGTTTAAGTCATATGCTCCTTGCTTCTGGGTTAACCGCATGCTTTTTGATGGCTGGTATCTCCGCCTATCAACGTTTGATTCAGCCCGACTTTACCTTGGCACGCTATGGACTTAAAGTGGCCATTATTGGTGCCGCTGTCTTGATTCCATTACAAATTGTCGTCGGTGATATGCATGGTTTGAACACATTGCACCATCAGCCGCAAAAAATCGCAGCGATGGAAGGCGTGTGGGAAACAGAGCAGGGCGCGGCACTACTCCTATTCGCAGTGCCGGATGAAACACAACGCACCAATCATTTTGAAATCGGAGTACCTAATGGAGCCAGCTTGATTTTGACGCATCAATTGGATGGTGAAATCAAAGGGCTCAATGAATTTTATCCGGATCACCCGCCCGTTAAACCACTATTTTTTGGTTTCCGTATCATGGTTGGGATGGGAGTGCTCATGCTATTGATCAGTTGGTACGGCGGATATCGATACTGGCGTCATCGTCAATCCCATGATGTGTTGCCGACTTGGTATTTGAAAGTGTTATGTGCCATGACATTTTCTGGGTGGGTGGCGACACTGGCTGGCTGGTATATGACGGAAGTGGGACGTCAGCCGTGGTTAGTTAGTGGTGTCCTTCGTACGGAAGAAGCCGTAACCACAGTGGCTGCATCATCGGTTGGTATCTCATTAGCGCTGTATCTTATCGTGTATGCGGTTTTATTGTTTACTTATATTCGCACATTATTTTATCTCGCTCGCAAAGCAACAACTGAGCAGAATTCGTCACACCAGAGTAATCACTAGGTGGTGTCATGATGGCTTATTTACCTGAAATCTATCTGATTTTACTCGGTTTTACCGTGTTTATGTATGCGATGCTCGATGGATATGACTTAGGGGTAGGCATGCT
>JBQGON010000205.1:0-5236 GCA_052087065.1 Vibrio sp.
TACCCCTGACTGCTACTTATCGGTGCACTTATCTGTGTTACCTGAATTAAACGATCAGGCGAACATTACTCAGTTAATCAAACAAGATAAGTTAGTGCTTAATGGTGACATTCAGTTAGCGCAAAAATTTGCCCAGCTGCTCAGTGAGTGTAAGCCTAACATCGAAGAGTGGTTATCGCGTGTGACGGGCGATGTGGTCGCGCATTCTGCGGTGCATAGTATGAAAGAGTTGACCCAAACCATGGTTACTCATGCTCGCAAACACCAGCAGCATATGGGGCAGGTAATTACCGAAGAATGGCGTTTAGCTCCGACCTCGTTAGAAATCGTGCATTACTGCGATCAGGTCGATCAGGTTAAAAGTCAGGCTGCCCGTATCGACGCAAAACTTACACAAATTCTGGAAAATCTATGACGTTGTCAGAAATCAAGCGCCTATATCGTATTACTAAGGTGCTACTTGAGTATGGATTGGATGAGCTAGCACCTGAGCACCAGTTAACCAAAGGTCCTTTACTGGCTCGCAAAGCCTTATTTTGGATTCGTAACCGTCATCCTGATAAGCCAGTTGGTGAGCGCTTACGTTTAGCGTTGGAACAGTTAGGCCCCGTGTGGATTAAATTGGGTCAGATGATGTCAACGCGTCGTGATCTCTTCCCTCCACACCTTGCCGATCAACTCGCGCTCCTACAAGACAAGGTGGCGCCTTTTGATGGTCATCATGCTCAGCATTTAATCGAAGAAGTGTTAGGCGGGCCGATAGACACTTGGTTTAATGATTTTGATACGACGCCTTTAGCGTCCGCATCCATTGCCCAAGTGCATACCGCGCAGTTAAAAAGTAATCAGAAAGATATTGTCATCAAAGTGATTCGCCCTGATATTCGCGCGGTGATTGATGATGACTTGCGATTAATGTTTCGTCTCGCCCATATCGTCTCAAAGTGTGTCCCGCATTCACGTCGTTTGAAACCCGTCGAAGTCATTAAAGAGTATCAAAAAACGTTAATTGATGAGCTAGATCTTCGTCGTGAGGCGGCGAATGCGATTCATCTACGGCGTAATTTCTTGGGCAGTGATGAACTCTACGTTCCAGAAATCTATAGCGATTTTAGTTATGAGACAGTGATGGTCTCTGAGCGTATCTATGCTATCCAAGTCTCGGATGTTGACACGATAGTGTCAAAAGGCACCGATATGAAGTTGCTGGCGGAACGTGGCGTGACGGTCTTTTTTACGCAAGTTTTCCGAGACAGTTTCTTCCATGCCGATATGCATCCGGGGAACGTTTTTGTGAATGCTGAGCGCCCGGAAAACCCACAATGGATTGGTTTAGACTGTGGTATCGTTGGGACATTGCATCGCGAAGATAAGCGTTATTTAGCCGAAAACTTCTTAGCGTTCTTTAATCGTGATTATCGTAAAGTGGCGCAATTGCATGTGGATTCTGGATGGGTCCCTTATGATACCAATATTGACGAATTCGAGGTTGCGATACGCATTGTTTGTGAACCTATTTTTGCTAAGCCTTTATGCGAAATTTCTTTTGGCCATGTGTTGCTGAATTTGTTCAATACGGCTCGGCGTTTCAATATGGAAGTTCAGCCACAGTTGGTTTTGCTACAAAAAACCTTGTTGTATGTAGAAGGCTTAGGGCGTCAACTGTATCCGCAGTTAGATTTATGGCAAACTGCCAAACCGTTCCTTGAGACGTGGATGTTAGAACAAGTGGGGCCGAAAGCGTTCTTTACGACGCTCAAAGATAAAGCGCCACACTGGATTGAGAAACTGCCTGAATTACCTGAATTGTTGTACGATAGTCTGCAACAAGCTCGTATGATGAATCAGCGAGTCGATTCTCTCTATGCCGGTTATCGCGAGAGCAAAAAACAACATTCGACGGGTAAATTTTTATTAGGTGTTGGGGCAACGTTGATCATTTGCTCAACGATTTTCCTCACCAACCAACAAGAGACGCCTGCTTGGATTAGCGCTATTTTAGGGGCGGTGTCATGGCTATTGAGCTGGCGGATTTATCGTCGTTAATCGTCACAATGAATTATTGATATTGGAGTAAAAAATATGGGTGGAATAAGTATCTGGCAACTATTGATCATTGCGTTGATTGTGGTCGTGCTGTTTGGCACGAAAAAACTGCGTAATATTGGTAGTGATGTTGGTGGAGCCGTCAAAGGGTTTAAGAAAGCCATGGAAGACGACGACTCATCATCTAGCCGTCAATCGGAAACTGACAGCAATAACCCGAACATTTCTCATAAAGAGAGCGCAGAGAGTGCGTCCACTGAGAAAAAACATGATAAAGAGCAGGCATAGATAGTGTTTGATATCGGCTTTTGGGAATTGGTATTAATCTCCATCGTCGCTCTCGTTGTTCTGGGTCCTGAGCGATTACCTCATGCGATTCGTACGGTAATGAAGTTTGTTGGCGCAGCCAAGAGTATGGCAAATAACGTCAAAGATGAATTAACCAAAGAGTTAAAAATTCAGGAGCTGCAAGAAAATCTGCGTAAAGCGGAGAAGAAAATGGATATCAAGGATCTTTCTCCAGAGTTACAAAAAACCGTGGATGATTTAAAGCACTCAGCGCGCGAAGTGCAGAATTCTTTTTCGAAAGAATCTCAGTCGGTCGATGTGAATCAGGACGGCTCGGAAAAGACAGCTCAGTATGAACGTGCGGAGCCTGCGGCTGATGTTGTCGATAAACCCAATAATCATGTGTCCTAAGGGAGTTACCTCACTCGGGTAACTCTTTTGACTTTCAATATGAGGTTTCAATGTCTTCAGTTGAACCGGAACAAAGCCAGCCGCTCATTTCTCATCTGCTTGAGCTACGTAATCGTATTTTACGTAGCATCGCAGCGGTGATGATCGTTTTCTTAGCTTTGGTCTATTTTTCCAATAAAATTTACGAGTTTGTTTCTCATCCGTTAGTTGAGCGTTTGCCTGCCGGAGCAAGTATGATTGCAACGGATGTGGCGTCACCTTTATTCACACCGTTAAAGTTAACCTTGATTGTCGCTGTCTTTTTGTCGATCCCATTTATACTTCATCAGGTGTGGGGATTTGTCGCTCCTGGTCTGTATAAGCATGAGCAGCGTTTAATCTTTCCGTTATTGGTCTCTAGCTCGGTACTGTTTTATGCGGGCGTCTCCTTTGCGTATTTTGTCGTATTCCCTTTGATTTTTGGCTTTTTCACGACCATTTCTTTAGGTGGAGTAGAGTTCATGACTGACATAACCAGTTATTTGGACTTTGTCTTGTCGCTCTTTATGGCGTTTGGTATTGCCTTTGAAGTTCCCGTTGCCATCATTTTGCTGTGTTGGACAGGGGCGACGGACGTACAAAGTTTAAAAGAAAAACGCCCTTACATCGTTGTCGTGGCCTTTGTCATTGGTATGCTGTTAACACCACCAGACATTATTTCTCAAACGTTGTTAGCGATTCCGATGTGCCTATTGTTTGAAATCGGACTATTTTTTGCGAGGTTCTACATTCGTCGGGGTGAGGATGAAGAGTCAGAAATGACCGAATAAAAAAGCGACCGAAAAGGTCGCTTTTTTTTACATTACTTCAGCTTGATTTTATCGCCACAACGCGCGCAACGGTATACTTCTTTTATGCCAAACAACTTTTGCAGCCAAGTCCGATGCTGGCGCTCTAAGTAGTTTTTATGATCACATTTGCTATGTTCATGTGTAGTAATGTTATCAGCCATAGGACGTAGTACAATTCCTGCTCGGTTATTGCATTGAATGCTTTATGTCTGATCATTATATGTGAGATTTGTCAGGGAAAATTTTTTTTACTTCATATGGCTGTTTCACTTTTGAGACGATCGAAGAGATTTATCGCATTTCGAGTCGTGATCTCATCAATCTGTTCTTCTGAGTAATCTGTCAATGACACAATACGTTCCAATACGAGTCGTGTATAAGCGGGCTCATTGCGTTTACCACGATGGGGAACAGGCGCGAGATAAGGGCAGTCGGTTTCCAAAATAACGAAGTTCATGTCTAAATGAGGAATGACTTTGTCCATGCCACCATTTTTGAAGGTGGATACGCCACCAATCCCGACATGAAAGCCAAGCTCATTGATGGCTTTCGCTTCGTCCAAGCTACCACCAAAGCAATGAAAGACACCGCGTAAACTGCCATCTTGCTCATCGCGTAATAGCGCTAAGGTTTCTTGCATACTGTCGCGGGTGTGAATGACCACCGGGAGGTTCTTTTCCTTCGCCCAGCGAAGTTGTGTAATGAACGCTTTTTCTTGCTGTTCTTTAAAGGTGCTATCCCAATATAAGTCGATACCAATCTCACCCACAGCTATGAAGGGGTGTTTATCGAACCATTGATAAATCGTATCAAGGGTCGTAGCGACGTTCTCATCGACGTAACAAGGGTGAAGTCCCATCATTGAGCGGCAATGATGGGGGTAGGCCGCTTCGGTGGCAAGCATTGGCGTAATCGATTCGAGATCGATATTTGGTAATAGGATCTGCGTAATACCTTGTTCAATAGCGCGTTGCACTACGGCATCACGGTCATGATCAAATTCACTCGCATATATATGGGCGTGGGTATCTATCATGGTACGGTCTCGCTAAAAGGACGAAGGTAAAGTATACGTGACACCGCGTCTTTGCGTATAGGGGGTTTTTATCAATCAGATTATGGCACTGAAATCTGAGAGTGATATTATGAAGGCACACTTCAAGAGTGCCGCTCAATAACCCGAAGTGCGTATTGCATTTCAGGTGAAAACCAAAGGAGAGTAGCGTGTCTGTATCAATATTAGGTCAGTTTCCTGGCCGTCGTCTTCGTCGAATTCGTAAACATGATTTTAGCCGCCGTCTAGCTGCGGAAAATACTATTTCTGTTAACGATCTGATTTATCCAGTATTTGTTCTTATGGGAAAAGGTCGACGTGAAGAAGTTGAGTCGATGCCTGGCGTTGATCGTTTATCTATCGATTTGTTGATTGAAGAAGCTCAATATTTGGCAAACTTGGGAGTGCCTGCGTTGGCGTTATTCCCAGTTGTGAATCAAGAAGTGAAAACATTGGATGCTTCTGAAGCCTACAACCCAGAAGGCTTAATTCAACGTGCGGTTCGCGAATTGAAATCTCATGTACCTGAAATGGGGATCATCACCGATGTCGCGTTAGACCCTTATACTACGCACGGGCAGGATGGCATCATTGATGAGACGGGCTA
>JBQGON010000206.1:0-5196 GCA_052087065.1 Vibrio sp.
CTTGTTGATTGGCAAAATGCTCACGATCCCAAGGAATCGAAGCTCGGCTAAAGTACAATGCATACCCTGACTTATCGGTCACCACTTTCACCGCATTAGGGTTAAATACTTCTTCTGGTTCACAAATATGAACGCCTAAAGTCGCCATTGGTGCTGAATAGTCGTGTAGATTTTTGGCAACCTGCTTAATCACCTGAGGAGGAATTAACGGCTCATCACCTTGCACATTGACCACTATCGTGTCCGGCGCGATGTTCTTAAGCTGAACCACCTCGGCCAGTCGCTCAGTACCTGACTGGTGATCAGGAGATGTCATACACACATCACCACCAAACCCCCTGACTACGCTGGCAATACGTTCGTCATCGGTAGCAACAATAACGCGTTCTGCGCCAGCCAAACAAGCCTGCGTATATACGCGTTCAATCATCGTCTTACCCACAATATCCACTAAAGGCTTACCCGGTAAACGAGACGATTGATAGCGAGCAGGGATGACTACCGTAAAGGTCATTTAACGTCCCTCGTCCATACTCATTGAACGAGCATCACTCTCTAGCAATACTGGAATACCCGCTTTAATCGGATAAGCAAGACGATCGGCCTTACAAATCAACTCTTGTTTTTCTTTATCATATGCCAATTTATTCTTGCACACAGGGCAAGCCACAATCTCAAGAAGTCGATGATCCATAACGTTCTATTACCTCACTCATTTTTTTCATAATACGACGCGCATCACGTACACTTATTTCAGCAGAAACGGGTAAGTACCACCAGTTATCTTGCGCAAACTCACGACATTTTACCGCATCTTTTTCAGTCATAATTAAATGCTGACCTTTCGCACTTAAGCTCTTGATCTCAGATTGTGAAAACGCCTTATGATCCGCAAAACCTGCTTGTGCGATGACTTTCGCGCCCATACCTTGTAACGTAGCAAAAAAACGCGGAGGATGACCGATGCCAGCCATGGCCACTAATTTTGTTAACTCATTTACCGAGCGTGCTTCGCCTGTCACTAAATTAATGGCAAGATCGGGTTTCAAACTCAGGGCAATCTCACCTTGTTTAGGGATCCCGCCATTCGTCACAATAAAGTCAACCTTTTCAAGACGAGTAATGGGTTCACGCAGTGGCCCTAATGGCAATAATTTATGATTGCCAAAACGGCGGATACCATCGACAACCACGAACTCAATATCACGCTCGAGCGCATAGTGCTGCAAACCATCATCGGTGACCACAATATCAATATCATAGTTGGCGAGTAATGTTTGTACCACTTGTGAGCGGTTTGGATCAACAGCGACTGGAACACCAGTGCGTTGTTGAATTAGTTTAGGTTCATCACCACAATGTAGGGTTGAGGTATTATCATCAACTAACACTGGATACTGCGGAGCGTTACTACCGTAACCTCTGGATACAACACCGGGTTTGTGCCCTTGTGCCATAAGTGCTTCAACCAACCAAATCACCATTGGTGTTTTACCATTACCACCCGCGGTTAAGTTGCCGACCACCACCACAGGCACAGGCGCGCGATACGAGGGCTTGCGCCCTTTACGGTAACTCTTACGCCGCGATTGACTGACCATGCGATAGATAACGCTCAGTGGCCATAATATTGGCCACATCACATAATAAAAAAACGTTTTTTTAAACCATATTTTATTAATCACGCGTTCTCACCAAATTGAATCGTATGCAATTGTGCATAGGCTCCACCTTTGGTCATTAACTCTTTATGAGAACCACGCTCAATAATATGGCCCTCATCAACAACTAAAATTTGATGTGCATTCTCAATCGTCGATAGACGGTGAGCGATGACCAATACCGTTTTATTTTTCTGTAACTCTTCCAATGCGGCTTGAATCGCGCGTTCTGATTCGGTATCTAATGCCGAGGTCGCTTCATCTAAAATAAGTACCGGCGCATCTCGTAATAAGGCACGAGCGATGGCTAAACGTTGACGTTGACCACCCGATAAGCTTGTCCCATTTTCACCAATCATGGTATCAAGCCCTTGCGGCATACCCTTGATAAATTCCATAGCATGAGCTAAGCGTGCGGCTTCTTCTATTTGCTCACGGGTATAGTCTTCTTCAGCAGCATAAGCAATGTTATTGGCGATGGTATCGTTAAACAAATGTACATTTTGCGAGACCAAACCGAAGTGGCAGCGTAAGTTCTTTAATTTATAATCACGAATGTCATGCTCATCGAGTTCAATAGAGCCAGAATCAACATCATAGAACCGTGTAAATAAGTTGGCGATGGTCGATTTACCCGATCCAGAGCGGCCCACCAGCGCGACGGTCTTACCTGCGGGAATCTCAAAAGAAACGTTCTTGAGAGCAGGCGTTTCTTTGGTGCCATAGGTAAACGTCACGTCTTTCACCGATACTTCACCACGGACATCATCGGTTTCATACATGCCAGTATCTTTTTCACGGTCCATGTCCATGAAAGCGAACAACGTTTGGCTCGCGGCAACACCTTTTTGTAACTGTGAGGTCACGCCCGTCAATGCTTTGATTGGGCGCATCAACATAAACATTGAAGTGAAAACAACCGTAAACGTACCTGGAGTTAACGTGGCACGAATATCATCGTAACTGGCCAAAAATAGTACCGTCACCACGGCACACGAAGCGATCAACTGAATTAATGGATTGGCGATAGCTTGCGTAGACACCAATTTCATTGATTGCTGACGCATGCGATTACTCACTTTATCGAAGCGCTCAGCTTCTACTTCCTGACCACCATAGCTTAATACCACTTTATGGCCTTTGAGCATTTGCTCGGCAGACTCTGTCACTCGTCCCATCGCCGATTGCATATTTTTAGAGATTTTTCTAAAGCGTTTCGAGACCACACCAATCGCGATAGCCACCAAAGGAGCAATCACTAACAACACCAACGAAAGCTGCCAACTATGCCAGAACATCAACGCGAGTAATCCAACAATACTCGCGCCTTCTCTAACAATACTGACCATAACCCGACTCGTCGCATTAGCAACTTGCTCGGTATCATAAGTAATACGAGACAGCAGACTCCCCGTCGATTCTTTATCAAAAAAACTGACCGGCATGTGCATAAATTGATAAAACACAGACCGTCGCATCATCATTACCACATTTCCTGAGACCCAACTCAGACAATACGTGGAGATAAAGCCACTCGCGCCACGTAATACCATGACCCCCATAACGATAAAGGGTAATGTTTTAAGAAAGTCTGATTCTGCTTTGCCAAAACCATCATCCAGTAAGGGCTTGAGCAGTGACATCATATAAGTATCTGATAACGCATTAAGAATTAACGCTACAGTCGCGACAAACAACCCTGCTTTATACTTACGAATGTAAGTCCATAAACGTTTGAAGGATTGCCAAGTGGTTTCGTCAGTATTCATCGACATAGAAATAATATCACTGGTTAAAAAATTCTCCCTATTCTAACCCGTTACGCAGCATCTGCCTATACCATCTCTGGTTATCATCTAACCTCTTCGTCTTAATTTTTAGGTCATTCGCCTCAAAAAATACAGAAATTTGTCCCGCCGAGCCAGTATCCAACCATCTCGCGTCCGATTGTTGATAACGTTTTACAACCTCTTGCGACGGTAGCCGCCAGCGATTACCTTTATTCACAGACGCGAGTGCCCATTTAGGCGCCACCCGGTCAATCAATTGTTGAGTAGAAGAGGTCGCGCTGCCATGGTGAGGAACCACCATCACTTGAGACGTTAAATCCGGCTGATTTCTCACGAGCAGCCATTCACCGATAGCCTCAACATCGCCGGTTAACAGCACCGCATGTCCATACATATCACGTACGCGAATAACGCACGAGTGCTGGTTATACGCGCGACTCACCAGCTTAGGTGGCCATAGAGCCTCAAAGTGTAGAGTGCCCCACCACCAGTTCATACCTCGGATACAAGGTTGACCACCATTCATTGATTGACTGGCATACACCTGCGCATCAGGGTTCTCATCTAGCAATTGAGATACCCCTCCGGCATGATCATTATCCATATGACTGATCATAATGGTTTCTAGCTGTAACCCTCGTTTAGCGAGCATTGGTAAAATAACGCTTTTCGCTATACTGCCGCCTTGCCAACTCGCCCCCGTATCAAATACAAGTGCTCGACTTCCTTGCT
This sequence comes from Vibrio sp., assembly GCA_052087065.1. Taxonomy (GTDB): domain Bacteria; phylum Pseudomonadota; class Gammaproteobacteria; order Enterobacterales; family Vibrionaceae; genus Vibrio. The sequence continues at coordinate 4,184 of JBQGON010000206.1, forward strand.
CAATGAGTATGGCTAAGCCATGCCCTACATCAAGAATATCTAGTCGCCACTGATACCGCTTGGGTTGATAAATACATACCAGACTCACAATTAGGGCGATTGCAGTTATCCCGCGTAAGGCAATGAAATCTCGACAGCGCCATAGAATACCACCGCCAATCACCAGCCACATGATCGCGTCACTCACTGCTAACCAACCCGCAGGCGCGGTATTGAGAATCCCAAGAACCGGAGAAAGAGCGCTTTCACTGAGCTGCCATAATAACTGTTGCCCCGGAAGATTAAATACAAGCCACATCAGTGCGATGAAAAGTAGTGGCATAGCCAGATAACTAAACCAAGGTATAAACACTAAATTAAAGAACAGGGATACATAGCTAATACCATGAAACAAAGCGATACTAATCGGCAGCATGAGTAAAGAAATCCCCATTTGCAGCCAAAGCACTTGCCACCACCAACGCACAGGAAATCCCGGTCGTTTAAGCAAATAAAGGATGACAATAACCGCGCCAAATGAAAGCCAAAAACTGTTGGAGTAGCTGGCAAAGGGATCGACAATAAGTACGCTGGTAAGAATGAAAGACAAACGCCAGAAGGTTGATACTTGTAAACGTAACCGTAAAATCGCGACCATGGTAAGGCACATGAGCAGTGCACGTAGTGTCGGTAAAGTAAACCCGGCTAACCATGCATAGCTACTGGCCATACTGAGCCCCAGCCACCACGGTGCCCACAGCAATGAGGTGTGAAAACGGCTGAATAGTTGACCCAATAGAAAACCAAACCCAAAGACAATTCCGATGTGTAAGCCAGAAATAGCCACCAAGTGAGATAAGCCGCTATTACGTAAAGCCTGCCATTGCTCTGTCGAGATTAAGCTGCGATCACCAAATAATAATGCCAATATCAAACCTTGAGCCGGTGTGTTTTGCGTGGCACGACTAACCTGCTGATACAATTTCGCTAACATAGAAGCATGAGTAATAATTTGATAGCGAGAGTGACGGGTA
>JBQGON010000207.1:0-5187 GCA_052087065.1 Vibrio sp.
ATAAACCGGGCAAGGAGTCCATAACATAGCCGCCGGGGCTTGCTTGCCAATGTTCCGATTGAAGGTTAGGCGCAATGTAGCCGGCTCGGTGTAATTGAGGGAGGTACAAGTTGGTAAACGCGGCGACGGAGCCACCGATGCGATCCAGCTCTAATCCAGTAAGGCGTGAACGTTGTATGGCAAATTCCAATAAATGCGCATGTTGAAACAAGCGATTGACCAACACACAATCTTGCAAGTTGTATTTGGCCAATGACGGTTTATCGTGAGCAAACATGTGATTGATTTCAGCCATACGGTCGTGAACGTTATGAATGGCTTTGCCTTCGCCTAACAGTTCTTGTGACACGGCTTCTAACGACCAAGAGCGAAACTGATACGTCGCGGTTTTAAATGTGTCGATACCATCTAACACGACTCGGCCTGGAATAGTAATGAATCCTTGTTGAGTGTTTGACGCGCTCCGGAAATAGCTGGTTTGTCGTCCACGGCCAATACGTAAAGCAATACGGTGCCATTGGGCTCGGCGATGTAATAAGCGAAAATCAAAATCAATGACATTCCAGCCAATAATCACGTCGGGATCATAGTGTTGAAACCACTCAATCAGAGCATGAATTAAGGCTTTCTTATCGTTGACCCATTCAATGGGAGTGTCACTGGGTTCAGCCTTGCCTACCATGATGACTCGGCGATCCATGGGGCTATCTAATCCAACCGAATACAACACACCTTTTTCAGAGCACTCAAAATCGAGCGAAACGACGGACAGGTTTGGAATGTAATCGGTCGGACGACACTTGGCATGACGGATTTGGGTATAACCAGTTTGATGGCTCTGTGTACCGGTAAATTCAATGCTGCCGCGAATAAAACGCTCCATCAGATAGCGATCTGCAAGACGAATATCGGTTTCATAGATAGCGATATCTTCTTGACGGAGACGTTGTTGGCACAGTTGGGATTGCTTCAATGTCGGTGTATATACCGCGCTCACTGCGGCACCGGAGAAATGTGTCATGTCGAGAGGGCGCAATTCTACATTGCTAATAGATTGCAAGATTTTACTCGCCAAAGCGTGCGAGGCTTGTTCAATAAAAAATACCGGCCGTTCTTGCGCAATCAACAATTGGGTTGGACCTTGCGGCGTCGCAAGCCAAAGTTCTATAGATGTGGTGTTACCGACGTCACGCGCGTGTCGAGTGAGCAAAAAGCCTGTGTGATGAGTCATAGTGTCCGCTGGGTGGTAGTTCAAACTGGCGATATTTACGCGTAGTCATCTTATCACAGAAAATGATCGAGACTGATATGTGGGTAAATTCTCTTCGTGCACGGAAAGTCAGTCGATTTTTTCTCGAAATGTGCACCGTGACCTTGGTTCATCGAGTGATTTTGATATCATCGATGCTTTAAACTTTCATATAGTGTCTTTGGCGTTCATGTTACGTGGGCAGGCAGAATTGCGACCGTGTTCAGTATGAAAATCATGCATTGCGCGCAGGCAATGTGTTGCAATACATTGATTTTGACTTTTTTTACTATAGGGTAGAGAAAGTGGGGCAATAAGTGCTTGCTAAACGTGATGTTTCAGCACATAGTCAGGGACTATATTGTGAATTAAGTTTAACTGGGTGAGCGTGTTATTTAGGTCGGACCTAAGCGCTAGAGCCTTCGAATAAGTGTGGAGATACAAGTTTGATAAATGTTTTCCTTGTAGATGATCACGAACTGGTTCGCACAGGGATACGACGTATTATTGAAGACGTCCGTGGGATGAGTATAGCAGGGGAAGCTGTCAGTGGTGAAGATGCGGTCAAATGGTGCCGTCATAGTCATGCCGATGTCGTGTTGATGGATATGAACATGCCTGGTATTGGTGGGTTAGAAGCAACCAAGAAAATTTTGCGCTTTAATCCCGATGTTAAGATTATTGTATTAACCATTCATACTGAAAATCCGTTTCCCACGCGCGTGATGCAAGCGGGCGCGGCTGGGTATTTAACCAAAGGGGCGGCACCGGATGAAATGGTGAACGCCATTCGCGTTGTGAATAGCGGACAACGCTATATTTCGCCAGAGATTGCACAGCAAATGGCGTTGAGCCAATTTTCTCCAGCTTCGGAAAACCCTTTTGCCGATTTATCTGAACGCGAATTGCAGATCATGATGATGATTACGCAAGGGCAGAAAGTGACGGACATTTCTGAGCAACTGAATTTAAGTCCTAAAACGGTGAATAGCTACCGTTATCGATTATTTGCCAAGTTGAATATTGGTGGCGATGTAGAGCTAACGCATTTAGCGATTCGACATGGAATGCTAGACACAGAGAAGTTGTAGTGCCTGAATTTGATTCTGTCGCTTTTTTAAAAACGGTGACTGATCAGCCTGGCGTTTATCGTATGTATAACGCTGATGCTGAAGTCATCTATGTTGGAAAAGCTAAAGACCTTAAGAAACGTTTAACCAGCTATTTTCGCAAAAATGTGGATAGTGAGAAAACGCGAGCATTAGTCAGTAATATTTGTAAGATTGATGTCACCGTGACACACACGGAGACAGAGGCTCTGATACTCGAGCACAATTATATTAAGCAGTACCTCCCTAAATATAATGTTTTACTGCGAGACGACAAATCTTATCCTTATATTTTTATCAGTAATCATAAACATCCTCGGCTATCTAGCCACCGCGGTGCGAAAAAACGCAAAGGGGAGTATTTTGGTCCGTACCCCGACTCCCGAGCGGTGCGAGAAACCTTACACCTTTTGCAGAAAATTATTCCTGTGCGCCAGTGTGAAGATTCGGTCTACAGTAACCGTACGCGGCCATGTTTAATGTATCAAATTGGCCGATGTGCTGGGCCATGTGTTAACGAACTAATTTCTGACCAAGACTATGCAGAGCTGGTGGATCTTGTTCGGTTATTTCTACGTGGTAGAGACCAACAAGTCTTGCAGCAGTTAATTGATAAAATGGAACAGGCGAGTGCGCAATTACGTTTTGAAGATGCCGCCAAGTTTCGCGATCAAATTCACGCCATTCGTCGTGTGCAGGAACAGCAATATGTTTCAGACGACAGTATGGAAGACATGGATGTGTTGGGTTTTGCACAGGAAAATGGGATTGCCTGTGTCTATATTTTAATGATACGCCAAGGCAAGATTTTAGGCAGTCGTAGTCATTTTCCAAAGATTCCGCACAACACGACTCGTGAAGAAGTGTTTGAGAGTTTCTTAACGCAGTATTATTTGAATCATAACGAAGCACGCTCCATGCCAAACCGGATTGTCGTGAATCGTGAATTATGCGATGACGCAACGCTATTACAATCGGCATTAAGTGATATTGCTGGAAGGAAAGTTTACTTCCACTTGGATCCGAGTGGTTATCGAGGTCGATACTTGAATTTATCCAATACCAATGCCCGTACCGCGATCACGACCAAAATTAATCATAAGATGACGATTAGCCAACGTTTCAAAGCATTACAAGAAGAATTAGGGCTCGAATCAATTCAACGCATGGAATGTTTTGATATTTCCCATACAATGGGTGAGAGTACTATCGCGTCTTGTGTGGTCTTTAATCAAGAGGGACCACTCAAGTCTGAGTACCGTCGTTATAATATTACCGGGATTACTGGGGGCGATGATTATGCCGCCATGGGGCAAGTCTTAGAGCGTCGCTATTCTAAGCAATTAGATGTCGATAAAATTCCGGATATTATTTTCATCGATGGTGGTAAAGGCCAGCTCAATCGTGCTTATGAAATATTGCAACAGTGTTGGGTCGATTGGCCAAGACGTCCTTTGTTAATAGGGATCGCAAAGGGAGTGACTCGCAAACCCGGCTTGGAAACGTTGATCACGGTTGATGGACGTGAATCAAATCTACCCAGTGATGCGCCTGCTTTGCACTTAATTCAGCATATTCGTGATGAAAGCCATAATCACGCCATTAGTGGTCATAGAGCAAAGCGGGGCAAAACTCGTCGTACTAGCAGTTTGGAAGGAATCGAAGGTGTGGGGCCGAAACGTCGGCAAGCACTATTAACACATATGGGAGGATTGCAAGAACTGAAACGAGCAACTGTAGAAGAAATCACCAAAGTCCCGGGAATCAGTCATTCTCTGGCAGAAAACATTTATCAGGCATTGAAACAATAGTGAAAATGCCGCACCATGAACGCGCTGTCGATAAGAGCTTATAATTATGCGTTTTAACATCCCAAATATTCTTTCTTTAATACGACTTTTTCTGATACCAGTTTTTGTCGTCACGTTTTATCTCCCATTCACTTGGGCTCCGTTTGCTGCCGCTATGATTTTTTGGGTTGCAGGGTTTACTGACTGGCTCGATGGCATGTTGGCAAGGAAACTAGGTCAAACATCCCGTTTTGGTGCGTTTATTGATCCAGTCGCCGATAAAGTATTAGTAGCTTCAGCATTAATCGTGATCACTGAACATTACCATACCATTTGGATTACGATACCAGCGGTGACGATGATTGCGCGTGAGATTATCATTTCCGCATTACGTGAATGGATGGCTGAGATTGGTAAACGTGCCAGCGTCAAAGTGTCTTGGATTGGCAAAGTGAAAACACTGTCGCAAATGTTTGCGTTATGGGTATTGATCTGGCGCTATGATGACTGGATGATTTGGGTTGGCTATGCCGCGATTTATCTGGCGACGATATTGACGTATTGGTCTATGGCGCAGTATCTTGCCGCCGCAAAAGACGATTTATTAAGCGAAGAAAATATGTGATTGTTGGCGAACGGTCACCACAGTATTGATGAAAAAAGCGAAGCTCCTGATAGGGCTTCGCTTTTTTCGTATAATCAGTGATAAATTGTAATACGCCGTTGCAGCCGTGCTTTTTATCCAAGTCAATGAAGGCCGTCGCGAGCGTACATATTGACGTGTTTTATCATGACTAACGTGACTTATGTCGCGGAAATATAACTATTTTAGCTGGCATTTTAAGCAAAATATCCGTTTTTGAACGCAAAATAGTCAAACGATACAAAATGACAAAAAATTCTGTTGACTCATTGTCGTGAATCCGTAAAATGCATCCCCGTACTCAAGAGGAAGCGCACAGCGTGTCATCCGATTCAGTATCGAAGGCGTGTTGGCAGAGTGGCTATGCAGCGGATTGCAAATCCGTGGACCTCGGTT
>JBQGON010000208.1:0-5154 GCA_052087065.1 Vibrio sp.
CCTTAATGTTTCTGATTACGATTTCTCTCATATTCACCTACGAAAATTAACGCCTCATTCAGAGGCAATAAAATAGCTGGTTAAAATTAGCGAGGCACGAGCAAAAACCAGCTGTTTTTTGTCCTGCTGAAATGACTTGTTAAGTTTCTTGAAAATCCCTAGCCAACATTGTTGATGCTATAGAAGGTTCAATGGCATCTTTACCAGCAAACTTCTTAGCGGCTGCAAATCCTTCATTTCTATATTGAGATAGCATCTCATTATACGAAGATATTCGGCTTGTATCTATACGCAGCCTTAAGGCAGTCCCTTTATATTTACATTCAAGATCTTGTTTTGATCTACTATCTAAAAATATACTTTTATCGTTGCTAGCAATAAAAAAGTTACCGCCATTTCTACAAATTCTGCTTGTCATATAAAGACCAAACCCAGAGTTCTGCCATTCATCATTTCTTAGTTTTTTAACGCCTTTATACATTTTACCGGACACTCCCGGTAACATAGCGAGATGCAATGCATCTCTCTCATCTTTGATATTTAAATACGGGTTAGTAGATAACCCTTGCATGATGCCATTACCAGTATCTAATACGGCGAACTCAACTAAGCTTTTTGTTGGCCAGTATTGAGCACAATACTCAATCACTTCAGAATCAGAGTGCTCAACAATATTTCTGAGTATCTCTCTAATCGAAAAAGTAAGTGTATCAACCAAATCACCTTCTTCTTGACGAGTTAATATTTTTGCTATTCGTTCTGATTTAGCTTCAATTACATTCCCAACATGATCACCTGAATCGGCGGCTTCTTTTTGTAATTCGGCAACATTTAACATTGTTAAAGGGAGATAAGTGCTACTACCAGCAGCCTCACCAGGCTCATTTCCAAACTTGAGCCCAAATGCTCTAAAGAAACCCATATGTGCAGCATATGATTTGCTTTTATGGTTCAGGGCAGTAAATTTACTTTTAGGTTTAGTTTCTCTAAATCGTTTTAATTCATTGGCTACATAAGCCATCGTGAATGGCTCAACTAACTCGAGATTAACAAAATCAAAAGCGTACTCATCTGAATGCTCTAAATCCCATAACCGATTACAAAAGTTTAATGCATTATTAAGAGATAAATTTTGAGGGATTTTAACTTGAATCATACTCATCCTTGGAGAAGAAACTTAACATTTTAATAGTGCGCATGCGCGTTTGCGCTGTACATGAGAGTTCAAAAACCACCTTTAAAAGGCTGTTTTTAATACACTTTTAAGACTTACCCCAAAGCAACTCAAAATACAAATTCGAGCATGCGCGTTATATCATTTATCCACAGCGCGTTATTCTGGCTGATAAATTAGTTAATGATTGATATTAATACACTTTCATTGACACGACTATGACAAACTAAGCAAAAAAAACACTATTCGGGTTATAAAAACAGGCATCCAACTGGCAAATATCAAAATAAACTGTCTATTTATACAGAAAGAGATGATGTATCCACAAGGAGTGGTCGATGTCTTCCAGTCCATTTATCAGTCACCTCAGAAGCGAGTTGCGTGGACGGGGCTACAGCATGAAAACGGAAAAACCTACTTGTATTGGATTCGTTATTTCATCAGGTGCAATAACCTAAAGCATACTAGCAAGACATTCATCGTATTCGCGTGAGCGCAAAGGCTGCATTGCCACGTTCTCATTTTGCTTGAGCAACGCTACCTCAACTGCAACCTTTGATGCAGTGCGGTCTTGTATTTATTGGCGATAATTACGTTCAAAGGTGCCTGGCGGCATATGCTGAATTTGCGTATCAATCATATGATCAAACGCGGTGAGCAATGGGGTGAAGTTCTGCTGCGGGCGTAATACCCGTAATACATGAAAGCCGGCTTCTACCGTTGATAAGGCATTACTGTTTGGGGCTTTACGGATGCGGTAATTACCGGCGAGATCTTTGGGTAGGTGTAGGCTCGCAAACTCATGTAATTGTGTATTAATCTGCCACGTTTTGAAGGCTTTCTTCCAAGTGCCATCTAATAAAATAATGCGTATTGTTTGTGTGGGGCGCTGAGCAATCTGTGTCGCTTCTATCGAATGGTCACTAGGATATAAAACATAATGACTGACGTTAGGTTCACTCAATAACGCATTGAGCTCTGCGTGTTCACGAAAATCTTCACCCACAAAGCACCGCGTTGTTTCTGGCATACACAAAGAAAGAATACGCGCCGTGCCCATCGGCCGAGAGGCTTCAGTCGGGTGTTGAAGAATGATAAGCTCAATGTCCGTATGAAGCGGCTCTATCGCGTCACAAATGCAGACTTTACGCGCTTTACCACATTGAGAACAATAACGGGACATAACGTGAACCTTTATCTGACAGTATTGATTATTACCAGCGTGTGTCTCGGGCTGCAGTTCGAACCCGCCGCCTCTTGGGCCGCATGGGATGCCACCGCGATCATCCACGGTCAATGGTGGCGCATAGTAACAGGAAACTTTACCCATACCAACTTTTATCATTTTGGTATGAATATCGCTGCATTTTGGCTCATTGTCTGGATATTTAAACCTCAATCGCGACAGTTAGTCGGATTGTTAATACTCAATAGCGTGACGATTGGCGGTGCTCTTTTTGCGTCATCGCTTACCCACTACGTTGGGCTTTCTGGTGTGCTCCATGGACTGTTCGCATTCTGGGCCTTGCAAGAAGCCTTAAATGGGCGCCGCAGCAGTTGGATACTGTGCGCCGCGGTCGTTGCCAAAGTCCTCTGGGAGCAAACCGTGGGCCCCGCTCATGAGACGCAAGTTCTCATTGGTGCACACGTCGCGATTCAAGCTCATCTCGTTGGTCTAATCACGGGGTTTCTCGCTGCTGGCTGGCAGCATTGGCGCTCTCTTGCCTCTACAAAGCAAGCGACGCGTTCCTAATGACAGCAGCAAAGCGGCCAGCTAGTTTGACGGCAGTGGGCTGCCAGAGCTTCCGCCTTGCAGGGCTTGCATGAGCGGCAATAAGCTTCCATTAAACACTTGCGTTGCCTGATCTTGCATGTGCTTTACATTAAGTTCTTCGCCTTGCAGTATGCGATCACGCAGACCGGAGGCTTGCTCAGCACATAACTGACTGACAGCCGCATCACTACTTGGTGAGCAAAGCGAGTTCAGTTGGTTCGCCGGTAACTGTTCGAGTAGCTGAGAAATGGCCGCACCATCCAAATCGGCGGCATGCACGCTACCAGCGCCGAGCAACAATACGCACGAAAGCATCAATTTCATGGTCGAAAATCCTTACAATAAATGTGACATAACATCGTTGAACCCTGTCAGGCATCGCTGGGTCTGCCGACTAATAAGGAAACTATCAAGCACAATGTATGCCACATCTCCAGACGCATACCACCGCGTTATAAAGGTGCGACTCCGTCCACTTCCATTACGCTCACCGCTTGGGTACGTTCCAAGATTTTGACGATCACGGTTTGAATCGTTTCATCATTACGCGCATCGGCAGAAGACGACAATTTTTGCTCTTGAGGCTCAGCGCCTTCTTCCGTAATCAATTGAACCACGACTTGCGTCGCGACATCCGGCGTGAGGCCAAAGTACGCAATCGAGACCATTGGGTATCCCTTGAATCCTTTCGCAACTTGCTTAGCAATACGCTTTTTAGCCTTATCGATATTCATTCATTGTCCCTCTGAACGGATGGGGAGGCAGGCCTCCACGGTATGGATGCTCTGAACTCAGAGACTGTCGCGTTGCGCTTGTACGGCTAATAAAAAATCACGCAACACTTCATCCGAACACAAACGGTAGTGTTTATTGCTCGGTTTACGGAAAAATGCACCTAATTCGTGTTTATTAAACTCAACCCCAACAAACTCAAACGTATTGAGCATGTCTTCCGTTTTAAGGTTTAATGCAATACGCAGTTTCTGCAAGATCATATTATTGTTTAATTCAGTTTCCGGCTTAGGTTGTTCACCATCACGCTTACCACGTTTGGTATTAATCAAACCGTTCAAAAAGCTCGCTAACTGCACGTCGGTTAATAGGTTATCAGCACTGTCCGTATCTTCATTTAACCACGTTGCGATTTCAACCGTGGTGACGTTCATATCAGCAGACGCAAAAGCCTTCGCAATACCCGCGTCTTTCAAATTAAAAGCAGACGTGATAAGGCGAAAAATCTCATTATTATTCAAGGTGAATCCTAATCTTGGGTAATTCCAGCTCAATCCACACGATTACTGGAGCAAGCTTATGGTAACAAACTTATTGATTTCCTCCTAAGACTGTCGTGTCTTGCAAAGCTTGCCACACGAGGTCATCACTGTGGCCTCGCTTGCTAGTCCATTTATCAATGCGCTATAGGCAAAAAAAAAGCCGCCCAAAGGCGGCTTTCTAACTCATCAATATCAACGTGATGGTGAATTTAATGGTACTTCAGGATCCGGTTCGTGAGTCATACGGTTACGCAAATCACGGCGGATAATTTCAATAGACCAGAACCAAATTAAATGGCCAACAATTTCTGAGACATGTTCATACCAAGGTAAATCCCATAGCGGTGGTGTTAAACCCATTAAAGGGAAACTGATCATGTGTACAAATAATTGCGCTAATGCACCGGCTAATAATCCTTGCCATAATTTAATTTTTGGAAATTGTTCCGCAACAACACAATAGCCAACCGCAAATATAATTGAAAAAGTAATATGTGTTACACCAACCCAATTAAATACATGACCAGCAAAATGATAGACTGCGGCATTTGGATCAACCACCCCTAACCAATCACGCAAAAATACATAAGGAGGGTTCAAAAAATTACGTGAACAATCGATATGTCCCGCTGCTCGAATTAAAGACTCTGGTGCACATGCGCCAGTAAAAATATCCGTTGGGCTGCGTGGAGGCAGAGGATGCTCACCACCCCATTTCACAAATGCTGAGACGATACCAGCAATAATACCAATAAATGCTGCGAGCCCGTAACGGCGTCTTGATGGGTCAGACTGTTCAAAAATGTTCATATATTTACTATTAATACCTGTATAAATCAACTGACGACAAAGTACCAAGTTGAAGCACGTTAAATACTCCCAATTTCAGATAATAAGTGCGACATTCATGGAAAGCGTAGAAGAGGAAGCCA
>JBQGON010000209.1:0-2760 GCA_052087065.1 Vibrio sp.
GGCAGTGGGCAGTGGGCAGTGGGCAAGGATTGATTAAACGGCAGAAACGAAAAACGCAGCCCAATGGATGGCTGCGCTTAACTCGATGAAACACTCTAACTGGGTTATACAGTGTTACTTATAGCCAATCCCCATGATGACAGGGCGTAGCTGTTCGTTATCCGGAATAGAGAAAGCGTGCTGAACCGTCACATCGTGAAATCCCGCTTGTTCGATCATTTGATTCGCTTGGGCGAGAGTCATTCCCCCTTCCTGGTGGTTATCTTCGACTAACCAGTCCCAATGAATAAACACACTGCCTTCATCTAATAGCGAGTAAATAATTGACATTGCTTGCGGACGATTCGGTAAATAGGCGCACACCGATGAGGCAACAATAACATCAAACTGTTTACGAAAAGCCGGATGCTGGGCCACTAAACCACGAGACAATTCATCCACAACCGGTTCCACATTGCTCAACGCTTTCTTATCGAGCTCTTCAATCATCGATTCAGAGCCATCTAATGCCACGACATCTTTCGCATGTGCTGCAACATACTGTGTTAGTAAGCCTGTTCCACAACCAACATCAAGAACATGTTTACCGGATAAGTCAATCATCTCTTTCAGTTGTTGAAACGCATTATGCGCAAAGGCAGTAATGGATGTCGCTTGTTCCCACTCTGCTGCGTATTGATCCCAGTTATACGCCATTGTGGCCTCCGTGTTACGTTTTGCATTCGGGCAATAGTGGTAGAATAAACCAAAATTAGAGAAACTTCACCGAGTTAGATCAGTTTCTTGAAGCTAATTAAAAAATAGCGAGCCTCTGGTTACACTTAACTCAATGGCGAATACCGGTAAAATTGGGTATGCTCTTCTCATCATCTACTTGCATTGAGCCTTATGAATTTATCGCAAATTGAAGCGTTTTGTACCATTGCAGACACTGGCTCCATTTCGGAGGCCGCCCGTCAGTTAGATTGCAATCGAACTAAACTCAGTATGTCGCTCAAATCGCTAGAGAAAGAGCTGAATACCGCACTGTTTTCTCGTACCGGCAACCATTTGTCTCTCTCTGAAGCTGGGAAAGCCATTTATAAAGACTGTGAACACATTCTTTATACCGCGAACCGCATAAAGCTCACCTGCTCAGACGCAGTCGGTGAATTTGCAGCCGAAATGTGGATTGCCCGCGATGACTCATTACCCGATAAGCTGTGGCATGATATTGCGACTCAACTGAATCAGTTATTCCCGAATACCTCGTTTAACTTAGTACTGGCTTCCAGTGGTGATTTAACCAATTTAGTCGCCACCGCTCAAGTGGATTTGGCTTTCGGCGTCGATTATGAACAATTGGATGAACCACGCGTTGTTTATCAGCCGTTAGGGAAACTTCGTATGATGTCTGTCTGCAAAAGTAGTCATCCATTAGCGAAAATAAAACGGGTTGACGATGATGAACTCCGTAAATCAATGCAAGCGGTGATGGTCTATTTGACGGATAAAGATAATCCGAGCCTCGAACCATTCAGCCGCCGTTACATTGGTTTTTCCAGTTTTGAATATATTTTAAATACCATTCTCAGTGATAACGCTTGGGGCGTATTACCTGAGCCGCTGATTCGCAGTCATCTGCGCGCGCAAACCTTAACCGTCATTAAGCACACCTATGGATTAACCCAAGAAGACTTTTGTATGTTCTTGCCTTCTGGAGTGAAAGAATCACCCGCGGTCACTTGGCTTTCAGACAGATTAAGTGAGTTCCTGTTTGACTTTTAGTCAAAGCATCAGTGAGCGTCAAAATTACTGACACCCAATATTAATTTTAAAGCATTGATAAATATAAACTTTATAAAAAATCAGTAAACATCCCCACTACTCCAGCAAAAAGCTTGATTGCTTAAGTACAAAAAAACACCAGAATAGACTCAAACGTCTTAGAGAAATTGGTCATGTCTTCAACAACTCAGTCTAGTGAAAAACGTACGCTTATTGTTTCTGCCGTGATGGCAATGGCCTTTGCTGGCTCAGGATTGCTCGTTGGTCTGATTGTCAATTCTCTTGTCATCGCATTTGACGGACTGTATTCATCGATTAGCCTATTACTGACTTTGCTCTCTTTGGCGGTCAGTAAATTAATCGAAAAACCCAGCGACCAAACCTTTCAATTTGGCCGCGCGATGTTAGAACCTATCAGTATCGCCCTAAAGGGCTTGGCGATTTTAGTGCTGGTCATCTATTCATTGTATTCGTCGATCATCGATTTAGTGCAAGGTGGGCAGGCCATGGATACAACGGTCGCGATGATATTTGGGCTCTTGAGTGTGGTCGGCTGTAGTCTGACTTGGTGGAAACTGGCCCGTATGAGTAAAACATCCTCTTCTGCACTGATCCAAGCTGAAATCGCACAATGGAAGATGGATACATGGTTGAGTGTCGTCGTGGCTTTGGCCTTTATCGTAGCTTGGGGATTGACCATGACAGCTTGGGCCGATTACGCGGTTTATGTCGATCCGATCATGATGCTGATGATGGCGGTTTACTTTATCAAAGTCCCTACTGCCATGGTTAAAACTGCGATGCGAGAAGTGTTAATGATGGCGCCCGACAAAGACATTTGTTCACGCGTGCAGCATGGTATCACTGCCACCTACCAAGAAACTGGGCAAACCCTATGTTTAGCGGGACTCACCAAGGTAGGTCGGGAGTTATGGGTCGATATCAATATCATCGCACAAAAAAATGACAATATCGCCATGCGTCAAATTGAAC
>JBQGON010000209.1:2860-5038 GCA_052087065.1 Vibrio sp.
CTAACACGCTGATCACACGCTCTGTCCCTCGCTTAATTCACGAATGCAGCGCGCGGGTGTTCCGCCATACAGAGCGTCCGGGGGCACATCTTTAGTGACAACAGAGTTAGCTGCAATCACAGAACGGGCGCCAATCGTCACGCCTTGAGTGATCACCACATTCCCACCAATCCATACATCATCTTCCACGACAATTGGCCGACATGTCGCTTCCCAATTCCGCCGTGAACGATAATCGAAAGAATGGGTGGCCGTATAAAATTGTGTATTCGGCCCAACGAGAACATGATCGCCAATGGTAATCTTGGCTCCATCGAGCATGGTTACATTCATATTTAAAAAACTGTTATTGCCAATATGTATCGTTTGCCCAAATTCACAATGAAAAGGGATTTGCACAATACTTCCTGTTCCAAAGTGGCCAAATAACTGCTCTTGCCATACTCGCCGTTGAATATCATCCAAGCACTGATTGATCGCTAATTTCAATGTCAGCACGGAACGACGTAAATCAATAAGTTCTTGTGAGTTACCATCAAACTCCACTCCTTGGAGCATTTTTTCCAATTCGCTCATACGGTTAAACACCTAAAATGAATCATCTTTGCGCACACGCTACTTCGTTTCATCTGAGTATGATACTGGTCTCATCACCTTTTGACATAACAAAAAAGCCGAATGCAATTCAGCATTCGGCTTGTCATTATCGTCATGAATAAAACAAACGCGCTATTCGCTAACAATGCTCCAACTATGTGTCATTGTCACCGCTTCACCCAGCATTAAACACACTGAACAATACTTTTGTAGTGAAGCTGAGGTAACTTGCTCGATGATGGTTTCATCTAAATTCTCACCGGAGATTTCAAAGTGAATATTCATAGCGGTAAATAAGCGTGGCGCCGTGTCACGGCGTTCGCTAGTGATTTTTGCATTACATGAGTCAACGGCTTGCTTCGCCTCTTTTAATCCAGCCACGACATCAACAGAGCTGCAACCGCCAGCGGCCATCATCACCATTTCCATTGGGCTCGGCGCAGTTGCGCCACCATTACCATCCATCACGACAGAATGACCAGAATTCGATTGACCAAGAAATTTAAACCCTTCTACCCACTTAACTTGTGCTTCCATTGTGTCACCTTCGCTTAACTAAAACGCTATAGTACCAACATTAGGGATTCAAACGCTACACGTGCCAAGAGATAGCCAACCCACAACGCCCCAGCACTTAATAGCGTTCCAACAATGATACACAACCCATCTCTTTCAATGATCCCTAAAGATAAGCAGATCACCGCAAAGTTCGGCGCGAAATTGATAAAGGGTAAAGGAAGCACTGAGACTAATGCCAAAACACAGATAATGACGCCTAATAGGCGGCGTACCGGCTCCGCAGAAAGCCAATCCCAACGTGGTTTGACAAACCGTTCTAGCTTTTGTAACCAAGGTTGTAACTCTTCAATGAAGTGTAACGTTTTCTGTTGATTTAACTCTCGTTTATTGGCAAAGGTAGGTAAGCGCGGTGCATAAAAACCCAGAGCCAATTGCAGTCCTAAAAGAAAAATCGCGAATCCCGCGAAGAAAGAAATACCAGGAATAAATCCAATCAAACTCAGCATGATGAGTAAGGCACCATAAGAACGACGTTTTAATAACTCGAGTAAATCGCCAATTGAGATGACTGCTTTCGGATGTTCCCTGACAAGACGTAACAAAAAAACGGATGTTTTTTCCACATGACCACCGTATAAAAATTCATAATACTTCGGCCTATGCTGGCAGAAGCAGCAAGCACATTAGCAAGATCATCGATACTTTGGCAACCATCAAGAGAGTAAACTCGCTTTTAGGCCTGCCCCTTAACGAGAAAAACCCCGCCAAGCATACGCTCGACGGGGTCAGTCCTGACTTGCAGCAATCCAGCTACTAAAGTGCTCCCTGCATCAACTCCCTGATCGTGGCTGATTCCTTCAGCGCAATCCTTTTCATCGCCATCCTAGCGGTGTCCCTGTCACTGCAATCCTTGCAGCCAAATCTTCCATGAAATATTACCTGTTCTATGTCCACTATCCTCGCAGACTCAAACCAAATAATAGTATCGCTCCTTGCTGATGCTTCATCCTGAAACATCCAATCTTCTTCCTGAAGATGACCAATCCTTGGAACATCTCTCTT
>JBQGON010000210.1:0-4964 GCA_052087065.1 Vibrio sp.
CCTTGGGCTATACTTAACCGGACACCCGGTCAACGAATATGTGCGTGAGCTCAAAAACTACACCGACTGCCGCCTTAATGAGGCAGTACCGACACGCCGTGATCAGTCGGTGACGGTGGCCGGTTTGGTGATTGCCGCTCGCGTGATGACCACAAAACGTGGTTCGCGAATTGGACTAATGACCATTGATGATCGTTCAGGACGAATGGAAGTCATGTTATTCTCTGATGCGCTAGATCGCTATGCGGAATTACTAGAAAAAGATAAAATACTCGTAATTTCCGGACAGGTCAGCTTTGATGACTTTAATGGTGGCCTTAAAATGTCGGCGCGTGAAGTCATGGATTTGGGCAGCGCGCGTGAAAAATATGCCCGGGGCCTATCGCTATCACTTGAACAATCACAAGTAAATGGGTCGTTTTTTGAGCGTTTTAATGAGATATTAGAACCTCACCGAGCAGGAACAGTTCCTGTCAATGTATATTACCAGCGCGCGAATGCACGTGCACGGATAGCTCTTGGTACCGAGTGGCGTGTCACGCCCAACGATACATTGTTAGATGAATTAAAACAGTTACTTGGTAATGACCAGGTAGAACTTGAATTTAACTAGACTCAGCGATAGACAATCAGTTGAGTAAGAAAGGATCGTTAGATGAGCCTCAATTTCCTAGATTTTGAAAAACCTATTGTAGAACTAGAAGCCAAAATTCAGGCGCTGCGTGATGTCTCTCTTCACGGTGGTGATACCGCTGTTGATCTTGATAAAGAGATCGAACAGTTGGAGAAAAAATGCCTCGAACTTAAAAAGAAAACGTTCGGTGATTTAGGCGCTTGGCAGGTTGCTCAGCTAGCCCGTCACCCACAGCGTCCTCATACGTTAGATTATGTTGAACAGATGTTGACAGAATTCGATGAGCTCGCTGGTGATCGCGCATTTGCTGACGATAAAGCGATTGTTGGTGGTATGGCACGTCTAGATGGTCGTCCTGTGATGATTATTGGCCATCAGAAAGGTCGAGAAACTCGTGAAAAAGTGAAACGCAATTTTGGTATGCCAAAACCGGAAGGTTATCGTAAAGCGAAACGTTTAATGGAAATGGCGGAACGTTTTAATATGCCAATCATTACGTTCATTGATACTGCGGGTGCATACCCAGGTGTGGGTGCGGAAGAGCGTGGTCAGTCTGAAGCGATCGCGACCAACTTAAAAGTCATGTCAGGGCTTAGCGTTCCTGTTATTTGTAATGTTGTCGGTGAAGGCGGTTCAGGCGGTGCATTGGCGATTGGTGTTGGTGACTACGTGAACATGTTGCAATACTCGACCTACTCGGTGATTTCACCAGAAGGTTGTGCTTCAATCTTATGGCGTGATTCAGATAAAGCGCCACAAGCGGCAGATGCGATGGGCTTAGTTGCGCCACGTTTGAAAGAACTTGAGTTAATCGATGAAATCATTGAAGAGCCCCTTGGTGGTGCTCATCGCGATTACAAGCTAATGGCCGCCAATATGAAGTCGACATTGTTACGTCAGCTCGCTGAGCTAGATAAATTAGAGTCAGACGATCTGTTGGAACGTCGTTATAACCGTTTAATGCAATACGGTTACTGCTAAGTTTCAAAAATATTGGATAGAAAAGAAAAGGGTTGGCGAAGGTCAGCCCTTTTTGTTTTTTAAGCAACGCGGTAGACTAAACGTCCGACCGCTCTTAGAAGATGATTATGAGTTCTCTTTATACCACGTTTGAGCAGCAATTGAGTGCGACGCAGTGTACTCGGTTTGTCTTGGCCTTTAGTGGCGGCGTTGATTCCCGTGTATTACTGGACCTATTAGCGCGTTATCAAAACGAGCATCCCTGTGAGTGTTTCGCGGTTCATGTGCACCATGGGTTGAGTTGTAATGCTGATGAGTGGGCAGAGCAGTGTCAGCGCTGGGGCGAGCAAGTGAATATTCCGGTGAGTATCGAGTATGCTCACATTGAGCGCGAGTCAGGCATGAGTCTTGAGCACGCTGCTCGTGACGCTCGTTATGCGCTGCTTGCCAAGCATATGTCGGCAGAGACCTGCTTGTTGCTTGGTCAGCATGCCGATGATCAATTGGAAACCTTTTTGCTTGCGATGAAGCGCGGCAGCGGTCCTAAGGGCCTTGCTGCCATGGCTAGGAGAGATGGCTTTGCTGGTGGACTACGTTTACGTCCGTTGCTAGCACAGCGGCGATGCGACATTGAAGAGTATGCAGAGCAGCAACAGTTACACTGGGTGACTGATGAAAGCAATCAAGATGAACGCTTTGATCGCAATTTTTTACGCCACCAAATTACGCCCAGTTTGACGGCGCGTTGGCCCAATATTTATGCCTCGATTCAGCGTTCGGCAGAGCTGTGTGCCGAGCAAGAAGAAGTGATGATGAGTTTATTAGAGAATAAACTGGATTCACTACTGCATGCCGACATGAGTTTGACGATCCAAGGTCTTGGCGATGATCCTGCTGCGCTTCGGCACCAACTTTTCCGGCGTTGGTTGAGTATGCTGGGGGTCGCGATGCCAAGTCGACGTCATACGCACATGATTTGGAATGAAGTGGCATTAGCCGCCAGTGACGCTAATCCCATTCTCAATTTAGGGCAACATCATATCCGTCGCTTTCAAGGGCGCTTATACTGCGTGCGTCCGCATGAAGATGTCACTCAGTGGCAGCAGACCTTGTATTGTCATGTGCCACTCCACTTACCGAGTGATTTAGGCACATTGTGCTTACAAGAGGGGCAGGGTGATGGGCTGACCATGTCATTACCAAGCCATTTCCAACCAAGCTTATTACGTGTGTCTTTTGACCCTTCTGGCCGAGAAGCGAAACCTGAGCACCGAGCTGGGCGTCGAAAATTAAAGAAACTTTATCAAGAAATGGGGATTCCTAGCTGGCATAGACGGCAGTATCCGATTATTTTATATGATGAACAGGTTGTTGCTGTGGCGGGTTTGTTTGTCTCTCAAGAGTTTTCAGGACAAGGCTACACGTTGATGTGGCAACGCCGTTCACTCAAGAGGGGCTAACCTGTAAAAATGAGGAAGAGAAAGGAATGTCAATGAAAGTATGGTCACTCGCGTTGCTATTCGTTGGCGTGTTAATGAGCACGCAAACCTATGCGGCAGGCAATCCAGCGGCTGGACAAAATAAAGCGGCGCGATGTTTAGGGTGTCACGGTAAAGATGGTGTGGCGGTAATTCCTGGCTATCCCAACCTAAAAGGACAAGACGAACAGTATCTTGTTGAATCGATGCAGGCCTATAAACAAGGTCATCGTACTGGCGGTTTAGCGGGAATGATGAAATCGCAAGTTGCTGGACTCAGTGAGCAAGATATCGATGATATTGCTGCTTATTTTGCGCACTTGTAACGAATAGGCGAAAGGCATTCGGCTGGGGATTTTTGTTTGATTGTTTTTCCCAGCTGAATAATAATGCCGTTAATTGAGACGTTTAAGGGATGAACATGAAAAAAATTGAAGCGATTATTAAGCCATTTAAGCTTGATGATGTTCGTGAAGCATTAGCGGATGTGGGTATCACCGGCATGACTGTGTCAGAAGTCAAAGGCTTTGGTCGTCAGAAAGGTCATACCGAGCTGTATCGTGGTGCTGAGTATATGGTCGACTTTCTTCCCAAGGTGAAGCTTGAAATTGTGGTGGGTGATGACGTTGTCGATCAGTGTGTTGATACCATCATTGAAGTCGCACAGACGGGTAAAATTGGCGACGGTAAGATTTTCATTACGGATATTGCACGAGTGGTGCGCATCCGTACTGGTGAAGAAGACGAAGAGGCGATTTAACCCGGCGCTATAGCGGATGAAGTAGACCAGCTTGGTGAACGCAGTAATAAGGCGCATCCGTTCCTTATTTTATACGGGGTAAAACGATGAAAAAGCGATATGTGTTTTATTCAGGATTGTTGGTTATTGGCTCAGGGGTGACGAGTTTTTTGTCGGTTTTCTCTGTTCCAAGACACCCGCAATTACTGACTGTGAATCGTGATAAACAAGTTAGCCCGAGTGTTTGTTACCAAAGTCCATCGTCTGCGCATATTGATAAAAATGGGCGTTTGAATTTGTTGGTTTGGAACATTTACAAGCAAAAGCGACAACAATGGTCCAAAGCACTCAGTCGCTTAAGTCAACATTCCGATTTGGTGTTTCTACAAGAAGCGAGTATGACCAATCGTCTAAAAGATTGGATCAATCGTCACCACTGGGATGGTACGCAAGCCAATGCATTTCGTATTCTCGGCGATTCTACTGGTGTGCTCAATTTAGCGAAAACAATGCCCAGTCTAGCGTGCGCCTATACTGAGGTTGAGCCATGGATCCGTTTGCCTAAATCAGGGATTTATGCGGAGTATCCGCTTAGTAATGGACAGACACTCGCCAGTGTTAATATTCATGCGGTTAACTTTACCTACGGTACTTCTCAATATAAAGAGCAAATTCAACGCTTAATTGACAGGTTATCGAGACACAAAGGTCCGATTATTATTGCTGGTGACTTTAATAGTTGGAGTGATAAGCGCATGCGCGTGCTACACAAGGCGCTTACCGATATGGGATTGCAAGAAGTGTCATTTCACCCAGATAATCGCATTCGTTTTGTTACTGGTTTAGTTCTTGACCATGTGTTTTATCGAGGGCTCACGTTGAAAAAAGCGCATGTGCCTACCTCTGATGCCTCGGATCATAATCCGTTGTTGGTGTCATTTGAACTAGAATAAAAAAAGAGTCCAGCGTTGGACTCTTTTTTTTTGCTTAGATGCTGACTTTGGTTACATCGACATACAGTTTGAGTTTTTGGTGTGGCTGCAGATATTTTTGATTAGCCAAATTGTTCCATTGGATAATATCTTTAGTTTTCACTTTGAACTTGGCTGCGATGCTACTGATGTTATCACCGCTGCGCACGCGGTAGTTAACC
>JBQGON010000211.1:0-2934 GCA_052087065.1 Vibrio sp.
CCGTGTTTAGCCAATCAAAAAGATGTCGTTGAAGCGAGAGAAGTACGGAATGTGTTTACAGTAAGACCGGGAATTACCGGATTAGCTCAGATAGAAGATGTGGATATGAGCACACCAGTACGCTTAGCCGAACTGGACGCATTGATGATTGAGTCGTTAACCGTGTCTAAGTATTTCTCTTATATTATAAAAACGGTGTTAGGGGCAGGCTCTGGCGATAGAGTATAAAGAAAACTCGGGCACCTGTGTGTTGCAATGATGAGATAGTGCGGAACGGAGACGTCGCATTGAAAAAGAACCCCAGCATAAGTGCTGGGGTTTTTTATATTGGGTTGGTTTTGACGCCATTAATACATCGGTGGTCTTGCGTACCAAGGGTCACGCGAGTCGGTCATACCATAAAGCGAGTATTTACGTCCAAGCATTTGGCCACCATCACGTTGCAATGGTAACCAAGAAATCGTGGTGCGATTTTTACTTGGCGTTACCGTCATAATATCGAGAGGAATAGACACATAAAAGCCTTTGCTAAAGCTTCCTTCGCCAAACTCTTCGGCAGACATGTCGGTTTTCGTTGCAAATACACCAGCAATCACGCCACTCGCAAATTGCTTAGAGAAATCAACCGTCACACCCACATCTTCGGCAAGGTATCGACCAGCACTGATTTGCACTAATGTATTATCAAACGCATCCCAGAATTTAGGCTGCCAGTATAAAGTGGCATGGCCTGTCGCAACCCCTGTTTGTACACGATAAGTACGCCCAAGGCTTGAATCATAATGTTGCTCTTCTTTATATAACCCCATGTACGTATCTGGATCCCGTTGCTTCACGTAGTTGGCATCGACACCTAAAGCCCAGTTCGAACCCAGTGGACGGTATAAAAGCTCACCGCCGGCGCCGGCATACATGGACTCTAAATAGCCCGCATACGCTTGCCCATAGACATTGGTACTCAGACGGTCAAAGTAGTTAACCTGCAAGGTATCTAAACGCACGGTTTTAGAAAAGTATTCACGGTTCAGTGTTCGAACCCGTTTTACATTGGTGCCATCAGGTGGAACGTCGTAATTAAACTTGTCGTAGTTATCGGTAATATTGCCGTAAAAACTTCCTGAAAGCAGCCAGTGATCGCCTAAATGATAAGAGGCGCCGCCGACAATCCCGACCGAGTAGAGATAAAAGTCCTCTGCGCCACCAAAGGATTGTTGCAGCTTCGGTGCGATACCGTAATAAAGGTTTTTCTCTTTGCCTGCGACTTTCTGCCCGGTCACACGAACAGGATTGCCAGTTTGGCGTGCATCGGTAAAGCGCGCACCAGGGTAATCATGTTCTTTCACCTGCTTAAAAGAAGCGGTATCAATACGGGTTTCCGTAATCGGTTGACGCTGTGAAAGCTCGATAAAACGATAGGTCTTCGCATCAAGCCCTGTATTCGCGAGTAAGGTCGCCGCACGTTCTTCGCCTTCTTTGCGCTCACGATATTTAGACTGCGAGCCTGTCACCGTCACAACATCTCCGTCTTGATAAATAGTTGGGTGAGAGAATCCAGCCACTTTACTTAAATCGTGAGTTAACTTATTCCATTGGGCATCTGATAATGTGGTTTGGCGTTCGTGAGGATGATAAGTTGGGGGCTCATCATCAACCCAAGTTTGTTTTACCGTAGACAGATTGGTATGCATCGTGATGCCTGCGGTTACTGTATTACCACGCTCGTAACTTAATTGAAGTTGCGCCCAGTCGGTCATGGCATACACGGCACCAAAGTTCCACGGTGTCGCTTGTGGCATTGATATTCTACCGCGAGTCACGGGAAAGTCACTGCGATAGTCATTGCCATCGTATTCGACTTTTAGAGTCAGCGGTGCATACGGTGTTTGATATTCAATACCGCCAAATACCGATGTACATCCAGTGAACAAGCGATCAATGTCAAAGCTACCGCCATTACCGTTATAGCCAGAGTTACGTTCACAGTCTGCGGAACTGGATTTATCTCCCGTTAAGTTAGCGCGGTTGCCTAAATAGCCCCAGCCTAAGCCAAGCGTAAAATCAAAAGGGCCAATATGCTTACTGGCAGCAATGAATTCACCATCAAACAGCCCTGTACCACTGAAGTCGCGTAATCCGATGGAGACCTCAGGCAGATAGTCGCTTTCTTTGAGGGCCCGCAGCTTTACATCAAAACCTTTATCGGTGTATTCGGTATCTCCACTAAAGCTTTCACTGGAACTGTATAAAAGGTCATGGACTTGGGTGTAGCGCACCGTGGTTTCTAACCAAGGAAACAGTTGCAATGATAAATGATAGTGCAGGTATTCATCATTATTCGTGACACCTAAACTGAGCTCGCCTTCAGGCATCATGCGTGCAGAAGGCATCTGCATCAGACCCGTGCCACCAAAATCGGTTTGCGAATGTTGCAGCAGTGGTGCTGAAAATTCGTCTGCTTGAACTGGCATGGTAGCCAGCGCGAGCAGGCTGAAAACCGTCACCATAGAAGAGTGTGTGAAGCGTTTGGAGGAAGAATATAGTTTCATGGTAAGCGGTTTCTTAATAAATCAACGATAACTCGGTTAGTGCTCACATTCGATTTTTCGACAGCGAACCACGCATGAGCATGTGGCATAGGAACATACACGATCGCTCCCGGAGAAACCTCATGAAAATCACGGTTCCAATAGGCCACCGGATGAGTTTCGACTTGTCCGTCAGGCTGAATCACAGTTAACTCAGAGAGAGGAGAGGTCAATAAACCGGCCGAGTGTGCATAAGTAAGAGCATCTTGCCTTTGCTGCCAAGGTTGTTCACCCATATGTTTGACGTTGCCAAGCACCAACACAGAATTCGTGTGAGTCTGTAAATTTAAAATCCATTTGCCGGTAATCAACGGGTTCATATCGGCATCGACACGTGTGGTATCAGGGT
>JBQGON010000211.1:2944-4947 GCA_052087065.1 Vibrio sp.
CAATGGGCGTTTTCACTTTCTCCGCAAAGTGCATATTACGAATCGTTTGCCGTAGCTTATACCATTGAGGCTTTTGCGACATACGGGCAAAATCTTCCTCATTGGCCAAACGCATCAAGGCTTCTTGTTTTAGATCAAAAGGCGCGGATACATCATATAACCCACTGGTCTGCCAATGGATATCTAATGTGGACAGATCAAGTTCATTTAGTGCTTTCATCACGGTTTGTGACGTACGAGGCGAAGGGGTAAAACGCACTTGAATTTTATCTTGACCATCCAATGTGACTTTGAGGGTGGTGGTCGCTGGTGGAGCTGCATGAATAGGCATTGCGACACACGTACCCAGTAAGCAGGTAGTCGCGAAAAATTTACGAAATGACATAATTAATAACCTGCCACAAAAGGTTTGGCTTCCGTAATGGTTAATACGGGAAGCGTTGGCGCTAGGTGTTGCTGGCTTTTGACTACATGGCCAGATTGCGGATTCACCCAATAATAATTGGTATAAGATTGCCCAATACGCGCAATAGTTACGTGCTCTGAAAATGCCAGCACGGTTTGCTGACCATTGGTAGGGGTCTTAATTGAGGTGGTACCTAAACGCTTAAAAGAAGAGGTTGCTTGGTAACGGTGATGGTTGTCTGGTTGCCAAGAAAGCTGATAGTGCCACTGTTTTGGTGTTGTAGATTTTTGTAAACCTAAAACCAAAGGATCGGGTTTATTTGCACGCAGCTGAGTAATATTACCATGTCCTAAATTAACCGTTTTAATAATTCGTCCACCACGAGTAACGATTAATTCTTTATTAGAAGAAAGCCATTTTAATGCGGGTGGAATAAGAGCGTTTTTTTCATGTTGCGTTGCTTCAGCCCACACTAAAACTAATAAAGCGGGTGCACTATCGTCTTCTTGCACCAAAATATTCGCATAAGGGGAGGATTGTATTTTTTGAACGGATATCTCATTTGTATCCGAACCGAAAAAAGCCAATTTCATGGTTTTAGAAAGAGCAGCACCGCTCGATGTGCATCCACTCAGAAGTAAAGTCGATAAACTGCATAAAATAAAAAGAAATAACTGACGCATGAACAATGAACTTAATAAGTGAGTTATAGAAAAAACAACCGCATATTGCGGTTGTTTTTGTCACATATACAGTGGCAGTTTAAAGCGCTGACACTGAGGTACTGGTACTGGTTGAAGTACTGGTACTGGTTGACGTGCTGGTTGATGTGCTAGTTTCACCGTCAGATGAATCAGAATCATTACCAGCAGCCACAGCTACACCTGCAACCACGGCACCGGCTACGGCGATACTGGTTGCTGTTATTGTACCTGTTGCTACGCCAGCCGCTGCGGCGGTAGAGCCTGCTGCTGTACCGGCTGCGCCAGTAGTACCGGTGGTTGCGGCTGTACTGCCTGCACCCGTGCTAGCACCGGATGTACCAGATGTGGCTGTCGTGCCACTACCAGTCTCCGTTGCAGCATACGCGGTTGAGCTCATTACTAACGCGGTTAGTAATGCAATCGCTGTTTTTTTCATAATAAATCTCCATGGAGAACGTGTATTTACATCGATGTCCACTCAATCAATTGAGTGGTCTTTAAGATAAAATTATCTGAATGAAATGTAAACAAAATTAAAAATAAATACGGATTATTCTGACACGATGATAACCATATTCATCTTCACATTTTTACTTGATCACGCTATCATGCGCCGTCTTATTAGTTTTGATGCAAACAAGCTCGAATGTATTTTCGCTATGGGGACGTATGTCCTTCGGCGGTAGCGTGTCAAAATAAAGCAAATATGTAATTTGTAATTAAAGAGCACTGCAAGAAAAATATGACTTTGGTTGAGTATTCATACAATGACTATTTTGCCTTGTAAGGTGCCAATAATAGAATAAAGCGTCAAATTTGTTAATTTGACGCTATGGTACAGCCAGGGCGACCGCATGAGTGTTTAATTTTTGCTCACTGAGTTTAAACCAGCA
>JBQGON010000212.1:0-4888 GCA_052087065.1 Vibrio sp.
TTTTCTTCGATGTAGTCAGACTCGATCAGCTCCGCTTCACTGTATCGCTCGTAAATCACATCGTCATATTCATCAATGCGATAAACAAGGTACTGATTTTCCGTGTCGTGCATGAACACATTCAGGCTAACCGGAACCACTTCACGAATAACGACCAGAGAAAGTACATCAACCGAATCAACCTTACTTACGCACCAGTTAATTATGCTCGTTGGCCCATAAAGCTTAATGCGTGGCGCAACTTTGCCAGTGGCGTTATCGTAATAACTGCCCTTGGTTTTAGGCATATCAACAAGCAAACCGCATCGACCGTATGAGTATACATAACCAAGCCCTGCCTTGTTTTGCTGAGTAAGGCTTAAGCCTGAGCCATCAGCGTCTTTGATTAGATATTCAAGCATGGTTGGAAGCTCAACTTGCGGATCTTTGCGAGTAATCGCACCCGTTACCGCTTCAACTGTTGGCTGTGAATAGTTATACCAAACCGCACTTGGCAGATAATAGTTGTTGTAGTCTTCAACTAGCGCATCTTGTAGTCTTGCAAACAACGCCTTACCTTTAGCGTCCAACCCATTGGGAACGGTTCTTTTACCTGGCATTGGCAGATACGTTTGTTTTTTCGATTTCACCAAGTCATTTAGCGCATCATAGTTACGAGTCCACTGCTTTACGTGCAGATCGTAATCAGAATGAGTAGTAGAAACGTTCATAAATGCCCTTAGAAATGAATTTGAATATCTGGTAATACTTCCGGTGTTTCTTTCGGCGCAAAGGCGATCATTACACTATCTGCACAGTTTGGAGATTTTGAGTCGTCAGGCGCTTTGTTTACCAAAACCTTTCCTCGTCCGTCCTTTTTGTAGGTTGGCTGAGAAAGCTCAGTAGTAACTTTCGTTAAATTACTCATCTTCGAGCTGATAGATATCAACTGAGATTCGTCATCAATAACGCCATTGATCACCGCTTCATAAGTAGCCTTGAATCTATCCCTTAGAGACCACCAGCACTGAGCTTTATAGTTTGCAAAGAAAGATTCGTTTGTTCTGCCAGGTGAATCACCTTGCGGTTCGATGATGAATAAATCTTTATCTATGACCTTTCCGGAACCATTAAACGGGATGAACGAAACGGAAGGTAGGTTTTCTGTCGCTCTATTTTCGTTAATGATTCTCGCATCACCGCGACAACCCGCGCCAAGGCCATCAGAGTCAAAATCAACGCTTGAGTAACCTTTCTCGTCACAGTTATCGATAGCTTTTTGAGTCGTTCCAAAGATGTCTTCAACGCTGCTACCATGCCACTCGATAACATCTTCCAATAGAAAGCCGTTACGGAATGATTGAGCGTTGTTATCTTTACCTCTATCCGCCACATCAAGCGCAGATTTGCGCTCACCCGACGGGTCAACACCTAACTTAATATGAGAGTCAATTGCGGCCTGAACCCATTTGGACGGAATTAAGACACCCTCAACGGATGCTGAATAGTCCAAATCAACTTCTTGAGCCAGTGTTACTGGATCTAGTTTATCGACCTGCTTTGCATACCAAGCATCATCTTTTCGTGGATCGTCTCGCCAGTGAAAAGTGAACGTATCGAACTTTCCAGACTTAACCTTTTCTGCGAATGGGTTGCCCATGCCATTTGGTGTTGACACATCAATACGGCAGTTTGTTGTTTGTGAGAGCGAAGCCTCAACAAGCATTGGTCTATCAAGAAATGCCGCCTCATCAACAAAGTAAATTGACGCACGGTTACCACGACCAATACCGTCACCCGCCTCACCAATCAATGATGAACCCGTATCAGGGAATATCACGCGCATGTGTGGGGCTTTCGCTCTGTCAAAGCCAGCCCTAAACTCAGGCGGCAATAACATGGTGAATTCACGAGCTTTCCAAAATAGCGACTTTGGATCGCCAATCTTGTCCACGTATTCTTCTTTGCGAGAACCGTAACCGATAACCATATCTTTATTGAATAGACTCATGGTTACACCAAGACCAACCGTTAGCCATGAGAGCCCCATATCACGAGACTTTTCAACAGGTGCCGACTCTTGGGATTTCCATTTATTTACACACCATTCGATCCATTCTATCTGCTTTGGGAAAAGTAAGAACGGCACAATAGCGGGCAATCCACGCTCAACATTTCGAGGGTCGAACGTGCAACCCCAATCGATAATGAATTGAGCTGGGTTATTCCGATAAAATTCTTTGATATAAGGTAGCTTTTCATGGTTAGCCCGAATGCGCTTTAGTCTTTCCGCTCGATGTGCAAATACAGCTGAGTAATCAGGATTAATGAAATCAAACTCAAATGGTAATGATGCCATTTAACCCTCCATTAAATCCTTATACGCATTTGCAGCATCTTGAGGATTCATGTTTACCGTTATTTCTGCTTTTAGCGAGCCGTCAGGGTTTGAGTGTTCGACAATAACCTTATCCAAACCAAGCAACTTAGCCTTACCCATAGTGGCCGCTGTCGCAGCTGATGATTGAACGGTTTCAGCCTGCAACGCCGCCTGCCTATTTTCTTCTAACTCAGTAAGCAGATCATCAACGGTGATTTGCGCGCGCTCCTTGGCTTCAAGCCTCAATTCGTCAAGCATTACCGTTACATTACCGTTCTTAAGCAATTCGCAAGCTTTAACCCTGATCGTTTCAGGTTTCATTTTTCCACAACTGTATGCGTACCTATAAGCCTCAGAGGCGTTGCCGGTCTCGTGAAACTTTAAGCAAAACGTTTCTTGTTTTTGTGTGAGCTTCGCCATTATTCATACCTTATTCACTAAATCAGATAAAAACCCCTATATTTTTCTACTTTAATGAGTTTTTAATCATCCAATATAAATAACAATTCAAATAAAAAAGGCCACTCCGTAGAATGACCTTTATTGCTTGCTGTCAGAGCGTTTGTTAGCTCGCCTTGCCACGCGCAACCACTTGATACACTTCTCGTCTTTCCGAGCTGCCAAGATAGATCACCTCCCGTTAGAAGATGAATCAAGGAAAGGCTTTTGGTAGCGAACTAAAGCCTTTCTATTTTTTGCTTATTCGACAACTTCCCAATCATCTGCGTCCATATCGGACTGACTAGCCAGCCAACCGGGAAGCATCGCGCGACGACCTGAAGCGTTAACCGTATACATATCGAAGTGAGGCAAGATTTCACACTCGTCCACACCGTGGTTTTTATAAACACTTCCAGCGAACATTGTGTGAGTTTCACCTTTACTGCCCGGATTGTAGATACACCACATACCCTTACCATTCCACCCAGCGCGAGCGACCTTATGACCCAGCTTCATAGCTTCGATAGCTAATCCAAAATTCATACCTGATGCTGCACGATAGGATTTCTCAAACACATCTTTAGGTGACCAAGAAATATAGCCTTTATGATCTGGGTGATTTGACTGCCCACCATCTACATACTCAACCAAGAAGCCTTCATCACTTCCATCTTCATCTGATGGCAAATCCCATCCACGATAATTGTTATAAGCTAGACGACTCATAGCAACGGCTAAAATAATCTTTGTTCCGATAAATGTTTTCATATATTGCTACCTTAAGCATTGAGTGAGTATGTACCGCTGTAGGTACTTAGTTTGCTGCAAACTCTCCGCCATCATTTCTCTGAGACGTAGATAATCTTCTCTAGCTGCTTCGCTAAGTCGTGGGGTTCCTGCATCGCCCAAGCCTCCGGTGGAATTGGTGTCGGACACTGGTTTAGGACAACTGGCTTTGACGTACACGCGCTTAACGTTATTGCGAAGCTCATCGCGAAGAGTGTCGATTTTAGTTTTTGCACTCTTCATATCCTCTGCGGCTTTGATGCTGAGTTCGTTAAATGATTTGATTCTTTCGGATTGCTTCTTAGCTAGCTCGGCTTGTTGCTGGATGGTTTGATTTGCCGATTCGAGCTTGGATTGATACTGAATTCGTTCAGACTTTTCTACCCGATACATTGAAAATAAAGTAATGATGATAAATATCGATACCACTCCAGCTATTGCGGTGAGTTTGATATTCGGCATACCTCTTCCTCAATCTGTCTGCGAGTGATTAGCCCTTTCCATTTCTTGCCGCCAGCGTAAACCCAGCGTTTTAACTCGCCACAAGCACCCAATAGGTCGCCGCTGTTTAGTAACTTAAGCAGCGTTGAGCGAGAGAAAGCCCCGGCACCCACGTTGTAAGTAAATGAGTAAAGTGCTGCCTTGGTGGTTTCGGGAAGAGCGACCGTTATCATTGGGTCAATTCGCTTCTTTACTTTCGTAAGGTCTTTTTTAAGTAGCGATTCACACTCAGACTGCGAGTACAGCTTGTCTTTTATGATGTCGCTACCTGTGTGGCCGTAACAAACAGTAAGAACGCCAACTACATCGTAATAAGGTTTGTGTTCGATACCCTCAAAGGGCTTTATCATTGCCAGAGCCATAACTAGAGCGGTGGCACCACCGGCCGCTAGCTTGTTTATTGTCGAGCTAAGATTCCTCATCGCCATAATCCCGGTTGAATCTCTTCTTCTGCCAGTAGTTGTTAATAAATGCGGTGATAAACATACCCGCTAGCGCAATAAGAACCATATAAGCGTCAGTAGAAATAGACCCAAATAGCGCTATCAACCCATTCCATGCGTATGACACGGAGCTAGATATCTTTTCATTCATACGCATACCCACCCCCTATTGGAGTGTCCTTTATAATCCTTAGAAGAAAGGAAACCCCTCGCCACCGCTAAGTGATAGCGTTCTTTTAAAACCAAGGGGCAAAATTCAGATAATAAAAAACCGCCCAAGTTAGGCGGTAAATATGGAGTGTTTCAACGTTGCAGTGCGAGTAGTGACAGCCGACAATGATAACGATTGCCACTATAG
>JBQGON010000213.1:0-4851 GCA_052087065.1 Vibrio sp.
GCCTTATTCAAGCTTGTGGGGTGACAAATTATTTCTGTTTTCTTTTGTAATGAACTCAAATCCAAGTCTCGTATCAACGTTGAATTTGAGCCTAACGATGAGAAATGATCATTTAACGATAGAGCGAACAGTGCCGTTAGCAAAGGTAGTGCTAATTTCTTGACCTGATTTTAGTTGTTCGACTTGAGTGATTAGTACCCCATCATTGTTTTTTGTAATCGAGTACCCTCGTTTTAATGTTGATAGAGGGCTAACAGTATCGAGCTTCTCAACTCTCAGTGCAAGCTGGTGTTTGTTTTTTATTAATTGGCTGTTCATCGATTGAATTAAACGATCTTGCTTTTGCTGTAAGTTGTACCGTTGACGATTTAATGTATTAGCCGGTGAGTAGAAGCCAAGACTCTGCTGGGTGTTTTCTAATTGACGATACAAAATGTCTATTTTTTTACGTGTGGCTCTATAAAGGCGAGCAGATATGTCATCCAAGCGTTGGCTTTGTTTTTCTAATTGGTAGCGTGGGTGACGTCTTTCTAATTGATGAGTGAGACGGTTTAACAGAACTTTTTGATCACTTAAATATTGTCGCCACGCACTTTGAAGTCTTTGCTGTTTAGTGACTAGAGTGTGATCTTTATGGCTATTATCTCGGCTCACTATTTCCGCTGCTGCAGAGGGCGTTGGTGCTCGGATATCGGCAACAAAATCGGCAATCGTGACATCAATTTCATGGCCAACCGCACTGACTATCGGAATCTGGCTTGCTGCAATTGTCCTTGCCACAATTTCATGGTTAAAGCACCACAGATCTTCCAATGAACCCCCACCTCGACCAACAATTAAAATATCACACTCATTACGAGTGTTTGCTCGTCCAATTGCCTGCGCTATTTTAAAGGGGGCATCTTCTCCTTGTACAACAGTAGGGTAGATAATAACGGGCAAGCTAGGATCTCGGCGTTTTAATACATCTAAGATGTCATAGAGTGCTGCGCCTGTTTTCGAGGTAATTACCCCAATACACTTTGGATTTTTCGGCAAAGGTTGCTTTAAGCTTTGAGCAAATAAACCTTCACCAGCCAGTTTCATTTTTAATTCATCGAACATTTGCTGTAGGCGACCATCTCCCTCTGGCTGCATACTTTCAATAATAAGCTGATAGTCACCGCGAGGCTCATATAGTGATAAACGAGCTTTGACGAGAACTTGATTACCATTGGCGGGTTTAAAGACGACTCGTCGATTATTCCCTTTAAACATGGCGCACTTCACTTGTGCTCGAGAATCTTTAAGAGAGAAATACCAATGCCCAGA
The DNA here is from genome assembly GCA_052087065.1 of Vibrio sp. Classification (GTDB taxonomy): domain Bacteria; phylum Pseudomonadota; class Gammaproteobacteria; order Enterobacterales; family Vibrionaceae; genus Vibrio. The sequence goes on from JBQGON010000213.1 coordinate 1,312, forward strand.
AACTGGGGCTGAAAAATTAGAGAGCTCACCGACTAGCCAAACGATCCCCATTTCATTTTCTAGCAGCATTCGGACTTCTGCATTTAAACGAGAAACGGTAAATATATTTGGATTGGTATTAGAGCTCATGGCGGTGGTTAATCTCAATTATAGGGTTACAAATAGAAGCTTAGTATAGCGGTATTTGATCTTTAAATACGAATCTAAGGGAGTGCCAACCTAGAAATAACGGACAAATAGAACCTGTATTATACAATTTTCAGCCACTTGAATACGATTTTACATTATTCACTAAATTTTAATAAAGAAACTATAAAAACGTCTAGTCAAACGATTGCGCGAGGCGTATAATCCCGCTGCAATATCAAATCCCAAATTTATTTTGTTATGCGAAACGACGAAATGAATTTATCGCTGATGGGTTTAGACTCAAAAAGTGGGATTTATCCTTCTAACACTCTTATGTGAGATATTGCAATGTTACGAATCGCTAAAGAAGCTTTAACGTTTGATGACGTACTGCTCGTCCCAGCACACTCCACTGTTCTTCCAAATACAGCTGATCTTCGCACTCAGTTGACTAAAAAGATCACCCTTAATGTACCAATGATCTCTGCCGCTATGGATACGGTAACAGAAGCTCGTTTGGCTATTGCTTTAGCTCAAGAAGGCGGTATCGGTTTTATTCACAAGAATATGTCGATCGAGCAACAAGCTGAAGAAGTTCGCTTAGTAAAAATTTACGAAGCGGGTGTGGTTAGCAATCCTGTGACAATCCGTCCTGATGAAACCATTGCTGATGTAAAAGCATTAACCGAGAAACACGGTTTTGCTGGTTTTCCTGTTGTGACACAAAGCAACGATCTTGTCGGTATTATTACCGGTCGTGATGTGCGTTTTGTAACCGATTTAACTAAAACTGTTGAACAAGTAATGACACCAAAAGATCGCCTTGCTTCTGTAAAAGAAGGCGCATCAATGAGTGAAGTTCAGCAATGCATGCAAGCCTATCGTGTTGAGAAAGTATTGGTCGTCAATGATGCTTTCCAACTGTCAGGCATGATCACGGCAAAAGATTTCCAAAAAGCGGAACGTAAACCGAACGCTTGTAAAGATGAGCGCGGCCGATTGCGTGTTGGCGCAGCGGTTGGCGCAGGCGCTGGTAACGAAGAGCGTGTTAAAGCGTTAGTTGAAGCTGGCGTTGATGTGCTATTGATTGACTCATCACATGGTCACTCGCAAGGCGTACTTGATCGCATTAAAGAAACACGCGCACTATATCCTGATCTACAAATCATCGGTGGTAACGTAGCAACTGCAGCGGGGGCGCGTGCTCTTATCGATGCAGGTGTTGATGCGGTTAAAGTGGGTATTGGCCCGGGTTCGATTTGTACTACTCGTATCGTAACGGGTGTTGGCGTTCCGCAAATTACGGCTATTTCAGAAGCGGCAAGTGCAGCAGCTGAATTTGGCATTCCTGTGATTGCTGATGGTGGTATTCGTTTCTCTGGTGATATCTGTAAAGCGATTGCCGCTGGCGCATCTTGCGTCATGGTTGGCTCTATGTTTGCAGGTACAGAAGAAGCCCCGGGTGAAGTAATTCTTTTCCAAGGTCGTTCTTACAAGTCTTACCGTGGTATGGGTTCACTAGGTGCGATGTCTCAAGGTTCATCTGACCGTTACTTCCAATCGGATAATGCTGCAGACAAGCTAGTACCAGAAGGTATTGAAGGTCGCATCGCATACAAAGGTCGCCTAAAAGAAATTATCCACCAACAAATGGGTGGTTTACGTTCAAGTATGGGCTTAACCGGTAGCGCAACCATCGAAGATATGCGTACTAAAGCTGAGTTTGTTCGTATCTCAGGTGCGGGCATGCAAGAGTCGCATGTGCATGATGTGCAGATCACCAAAGAAGCACCAAACTACAACAGAATGTAAGTCTTTAATCTATGGGTAAAGTGAGTCATTACGGTGAAGCTTTACCCAGATCTGACTTGGCATTTGCTATGAAAATTTTTAATGGTACGAGTGTTTGAGTTTAAACAAAGGGAAGCTAGTCTTCTCGAAACTCGTACCACACCCACTTTGATTAGATTATTAGAGAACACTAATGACAACCAATATCCATGCTGAACGCATTTTAATTTTAGATTTTGGCTCTCAATACACTCAATTGATTGCTCGTCGTATCCGTGAAATCGGTGTGTACTGTGAACTGTGGAGCTGGGATGTAGACGAAGCGGATATCCGCGAATTTAATCCAAACGGTATTATCTTATCTGGTGGACCTGAAAGCGTCACAGAAGCCGGTTCTCCTCGCGCACCTGAATATGTTTTTAATGCTGGCGTACCGGTATTTGGCGTTTGTTACGGCATGCAAACCATGTCTGAGCAACTAGGTGGTAAAGTCGCCGGTTCTAATGAACGTGAGTTTGGCTACGCGCAAGTGAAAATGGTTGAAGACTGCGCTTTGTTTGCCAACATTGAAGATGCAATCTCTGAAGATGGCAAACCGCTTTTAGATGTTTGGATGAGCCACGGTGATAAAGTGGTCGAGATCCCAAGTGATTTCACCAAAGTTGCTCAAACGGATACTTGCCCATACGCGGCAATGGCTAATGATGAAAAACGCTTCTACGGCGTACAATTTCACCCAGAAGTGACGCACACTCGTCAAGGCTTACGCATGCTTGAGAACTTTGTGTTGAACATCTGTGGTTGTAGCAAACTATGGACGCCATCTTCAATCATCGAAGACGCGGTTGCTCGCATTAAAGAGCAAGTGGGCGATGATGAAGTGATCCTAGGTCTATCTGGTGGTGTTGATTCGTCAGTGGTTGCAATGCTAATCCACCGCGCAATTGGTCCTAAGCTTACCTGTGTATTCGTTGATAACGGCTTATTGCGTTTGAACGAAGCCGAGCAAGTGATGGACATGTTTGGCGATCACTTCGGTCTTAACATTATTCATGTTGATGCAGAAAATCGCTTCCTTGATGCACTTGGTGGCGAAGCGGAACCAGAAGCGAAACGTAAAATTATTGGTCATGTTTTTGTCGATATCTTTGATGAAGAATCGAAGAAACTTCAAAATGCTAAATGGTTAGCTCAAGGCACTATCTACCCAGATGTGATTGAGTCTGCGGCATCGAAAACCGGTAAAGCGCACGTGATCAAATCTCACCATAACGTTGGCGGCTTGCCTGATGATATGGAAATGGGCTTAGTTGAGCCATTACGCGAACTGTTTAAAGATGAAGTACGTAAGATTGGCCTAGAGCTAGGTTTGCCGTACAACATGCTTTACCGTCACCCATTCCCTGGCCCTGGTCTAGGTGTGCGTGTACTGGGTGAAGTGAAGAAAGAATACTGTGACTTACTACGTCGCGCCGATGCTATCTTCATTGAAGAGCTTCATGCTGCGGATCTTTATAATAAAGTATCTCAAGCCTTTACGGTATTCCTACCTGTACGCTCGGTTGGCGTCATGGGCGATGGCCGTAAATACGATTGGGTTGTATCACTACGCGCGGTAGA
>JBQGON010000214.1:0-4775 GCA_052087065.1 Vibrio sp.
AAAATATGTCCTTTGCTAACTAACAATATAATCACAGTAAACAAAAGAAGCCCTAGTGCATTCTGCGGCCAAGTGACCCCACTAAAACTCCCCATCAACCAATAAATAAGCTGACGCAAATTCATCGTATTACTAAAATAAAACGTCCAAGTAACCACCGCACTCGCGACAATGCCTAATGCCACACCAACCAGTAACAACTTGGCTGTCGTTAACCGTAAAGTCTGACCAAGAATGACAAGCAGCAAAGTAAACCCTAAAGCTCCTGCCATCGCACATAATATTAATGCCGGCGTCATCAATACCGCAGGAAAGAAAAAGAACGCGATAAGCATACCAACACTGGCGCCACCAGAAATGCCTATCACTCCGGGTTCAGCCAAACTATTATTGAGTAAAATCTGCAATGTCGCTCCAGCAACGCCGAGCGCAGAACCGACCAGTAATGCACAAAGTAAGCGTGGCAAGCGAAGCTCCCACAACAAACGAGAGGTTAATGGTGAAGAAGGATGAAAAGGATTAATCGACACACTGCCCATAGTCAAGTAAAGCACACAGACGATGAGTAATGCGATGGATATCATCAAAGTGGTTGTCTGCCAACGCTGTTGTTTGCGTTGCAATAATTGTTGAAAATTCATAAATACCAAAATACGTCAGTGGAATTCCCCGCTTTCGCTTGGCAAGTCCACTAACAAAAAGAGTGCGCTCGTTTAGTCGCAAATTACCTGTCCATCCTCATAACGAATCGTCACTTGACACACCATGAGTGCGGCACGTTGGCCGATTGCGACATTCGGGTTAGGAAACACAATCGCTTCGTGTTCATTCTGTGCCATTAATGGTTTCTCACCATCATGCCCAAACACTTCACCATGAATAAAGGAAGTAAAGTTTGGAACATTATCTTGAAAGATGAAACTAAAATCTTCACTTAACCGCATGAGTGTGCGAGTCACTCGGTAAACAATCGGTAACGGTTGCATCGAATCTTGACCTTGCCCAGCGATTAGGTCGCGTGTTGCGCTCATGAATGCGGCAAAGCGTTCGAGATCATTGTCGCCTAACCGGTTCACTTTACCGAGCTCAATCGTAAGCGCTTGTGCTGCATGATGCTCAGCCGAATACCAACTGTAAGTGCAGGATGGCGCATTGGATAAGATGAGCGCTTCTACATTCGCGACACTTAAGAAATGCACCAAATCAACGTGCCGAGTGGCGTGCCGCGAACGAGGGCTCACTGCGAATGACACATGCTTAGAATCACGTATAGAACAGTGCAAATCGAGATGCCAGCGAGACTGTTGTGGTGTATTAAGAAAAAATTTATCCGTATAGAACGTTAAGCGCTGTGCAATCACCGATTCCAGTGTGGGCTGAGTATCCTGCTCGTCAAACAAACGATTTAAATTGGTCTCGATAAAACGAGTGTGCTGATTAATGGCTTCAGGGTGAGCAATAATAAACAAGCAGCGACAACCCACGTCAAGTTTACCCGTCAAAATATCATCAACCCAACGGTCGATCATTTCTAATGGCGCCGTCTCATTCCCATGCACACCGCTTGAAATGATGATATTTTTACCATTAGCATGCGAGGAAGGTGGCGTCACTTCGATCACGCCTCTTTCATGGCGCTTAACTGTTGCTCCTTGTGGCGTAATGACAGATGCCGCATCACTAGGACAATTCATGTCTAGCGTATCAGCAAGAAACGTATTTTGAAAAAGTGGCGTGGTCATTATTACTCCTTCCTATCGTAATCGACGATGATCACCATGGTTGAATCTACAACAGACAAACGTGTCATCCTCGACACTCAACACAGTTGGTCGCATGCTAATGATGCATAAACTTATTCTGAAAGGTTTATGGGACTAAGTAAAGCTGTAGGCATCACATCCAGCACATCTGATTGGTAATGACATGCAACAATTCTACTGATCGTTAAATAAGCAGAACGTCTACGGTAAGCACAGCCCTGTTCGTCTACTTTACGACCAGGGCCTTCACTTTCGCCGTTTACACACTAAAAGATAACAGCAACTATAATGATCCATCGCATCAAATTACTAAAGAAAACGCTAAATATGCACTTTTTGATTATTTTTTAATCATCACCCAATTACAAATAACTCATCTACACCACAATGATTTGTGACACTAATCCCATATTTTATAAAACCAATTCCTAGTTATTTGTTAACAATCGTGGCGTATTTATGTCTCACAAAAACTTATTGATAAGATTAATTGTGGCTTATTTGCAAAATGAAAACAAAAAATGAGACATATATTCCAAACATAGTGTTTTACAAGTATGACAAAGAGGCTACGCTTTTGTGACTAAAATACGTTTTATCGTTTTGTTCAAAAATAATCATAATTATTAAGTGTTTTATTTTTTTTAAATTTATTCTATAGTCTCACCGATGAGATGAGACAGGGCGAAGAAAGATAGCCTTGCTAATTTCATTGGTTTATTAATCTATATAAGTTTAATAAACGGCTTAATCAAATTTTAGATTTGTTTTTATTAAACATCTTCGACTAATTAAAAATTTCTATGGGCTCTGCCCGAGAGATTTAATTTCAAACAAAGTAGGATACACAATGACTAATAAACTAAAACTATCTGCAGCTGCAATCGCGCTTACTGTTCTTGCAGGTTGTTCTTCTTACAACGCTAGCCAGCCTTCAACTGCTCTACAAGCTAACGTAGAATCATCAGTTAAAGCTGACATCCAAGTTGGTCAAAAAATCTCTGGCGAAGCTACTGTAAACGTACTTATGGGCGTTATCAAATGGGGTGCAGGCGATCACTTCGTTGACGGTGTAAGCTACGGTGCAGGCGGCGGCGCTCTATCTTTCGCAGATCCAACAGCACCTGCTAAATCAGCAGCAGCTTACAACGCAGTTAAAGCATCTGGTGCAGACCTAATCGTTGCTCCACGCTACGAAATCAACACTCAAGATTACTTTATCTTCAAAAAAGTACACGTAAAAGTAATGGGTTACAAAGGTACAATCAAAAGCGTAAAATAATTCGCTTATCGATTGAAAAAAGGCTCCCTTCAGGGAGCCTTTTTTATATGTGTAAATGATGTAAATCTTGTTATGTCATAGAAATGTCATCTAAATAACTTTAATGTAAATTCTTGGTCAATATTAATATATTACTGCTATCGCCCAGCGCTTATTTATATTCTAAGAAAATTAAATAAATATAATTAAACGCATTCCATATCCTATTGATTATTATTTAATAATAGCGGATAAATCAATAAAAATACTCAAAATACGTTTCCGTTGCTTGCTCGTGCTTAATTATTTGATACACCGAAACACGTTTGTGCCCAACGGGCTAGACCTGCGGTCACTGAGCCGAAATCATCCCCTCCCACGACAGCAATATTCGGTATTAAGTCGGCGACCGCTTGACGTAATATCGGTGATTTCGCTGATCCCCCCGTCATGTATATAACATCAGGCGTCACGCCGCTTTGCACCATCGCTTCCTCCACCAACTTCATCATCTTAAGTTTTGGAGCCTGAATAGCTTCAATCATCGCTTCCTGAGTCAGATCAACGATGACCTCTTGCTTTAGAAAATCTAGCCGAGACTGCATCTTTCGATGTTGTGATAACGCTATTTTAGCTTCCTCAGCACGTCTAACCACACCATGACCTAAAATGGATTGCTGCAATTGCAACCACCGCATCAATTTTTCAGGCTCTTGTGCATTCTTATATAAAGCTTCCAAATGTTTGGTATTCGCCTGTGAATAAAAATCCGTTTGCGCAGGAACATCATTAATCGCCACAGGATTCCAAAACTGGGTAATCGGCATTTCTAAGCCCGAACGCATCAGCGACCCAAAGCCAAACTCTGGCATCAATTGACGAAAAGCAAAATGGATATCCAAATCATTGCCTCCAACCCGCTGACCTGTATGGCCCAAAATAGACAATGTTCTATCTTGCTGATGTCGATAACTAGGCCCCATTTGCAGCATAGAACAATCGGTCGTGCCCCCCCCAATATCCACGATTAATACGATTTTATCTTCAGTTAGAGAGGCTTCGAACTCAAGACCTGCGGCGACAGGTTCAAACTGAAACTCAATATTCTTAAATCCTACTCGCTGCGCCGCATTCAGTAAAATCGCCTCGGCCTGCTGATCGGCCTGCATACCACCACGTCCTTGAAAGTGAATAGGACGACCAATAACCGTATCTTCAATCTCTATTTGCAATGCTTGTTCACTACGCTGCTTAATATTCGCCATCATTGCACACACGAGATCTTCAAAAAATTGCAGCTGTGCATCACGCAACCCTGTGCTGCCAAGAAAAGATTTGGGTGATTTGACGTAATAAGTAAATTCGGGATCGGCTAAATACTGCTGTAATGCGGCTTGGCCAAAACTGATATCGTCAGCAACTAACTCGATTCCTTCTTCTTGATTCAATGCTACCGCGCGTCTGAGAGAAGCTCGTTCATTGGGTGTACCAGGAGCAATATTATAAAATCGATACAAGCTTTCAGTGACGGCTTCACGTGTCGGTGCCGCCAACGTCGAAGGAATATAAACATTATCGCCTTCGAGTAAAATAGGTGATGGTGTCCCCTCTTTCATATGAGCGACAGAACAGCTCGACGTTCCATAATCAAATCCAATAAACACAGCAGCACCCCTTGTTTAAAAAAATAGCCCGCCACTTTACATGTAATTAGGTAGAAATGCCACAAAAGTGACAGTGTCACTAATGAT
>JBQGON010000215.1:0-4710 GCA_052087065.1 Vibrio sp.
TCAAAATTTAATAAAAATAGACATGGATGAGAAAAACATCTTTGACATGAATTTTCTATTAATTAGTTGTAATCAAAGCAGTAAAAGTAGAGTTATTCGTCATGGCTGATTTCAGTGCAGCTTTGAGCATTATTCGTTTGGGGTTTAGATAGCCCCCAATCAGCGGTATATTTAAATAACACATAACAAAAAGGAGCCTTTATGGCTCCTTTTGAATATCATGCGAGTTGTACAAACAGTGCGATTATCGCAAGGTTGGGAACAACGCCAGCTTCAAGCCTAGCTCCATGCCACGGACTTCCGCTAACCCGCGTAAGCGACCAATGCAAGAATACCCAGGATTGGTGTCTTTGTGTAAATCATCAATCATTTTTAGTGTGGGTATCTTTTTTATTCTGGCAAATTTTCAAAGGCTTATGCGCATATCTGCACAATTGAAAAAACCATCACCCAAAGTCGGAAACCATGCATAATTTTTGAGCATACCATGATTTGAAAAAACCGACTTTTCTAAAACTCTTATGCTTATGACATGCTCAATAAAGGGATTTATTTTTACTTCATTTACACTTAAACGTTTCAAATATTGTAGACCAGAGCGACACAACTCAGATGCAATGACTTGGTTACGAAATTGATCTGATATACCAAAGTGAGTTTCAGCATATTTAGCACCGCTGTACAAGTTTGGCTCGGCAAACAATACGCTAAACGCCACTGGGTAATGCAGATGCACATTGGCGCAATACGCAATAATAACACCCGTATGTTTGCGCAGCTTGGCCCCGACAGTGGCTTTGACTCGATTGGTGATCAGTTAATGGCTTCGCCGCTCGCACACTTACTTGATGACATGGACAAAACCCAACGAGCTACCGAAAACCATCGTGTATTGCTTGAACCCAAGAGATAACGAAGTCATCGCAACGATGATCGGTAATTTTCAGGGGGGCGGTATCGCCGGTAAAGTTCAATTCGGCTCAGGATGGTGGTTTAATGATCAAAAAGATGGCATGCAGCGCCAACTAGAGCAATTATCGTAGTTAGGATTGCTGAGCCAATTTGTGGGGATGTTAACTAACTCGCGTAGCTTTTTATCTTACACGCGCCATGAGTATTTCCGGCGAATACTCGCTAATTTATTGGGGCAATGGATAGAAGCCGGCGAATTACCGAACGACATCAATTATATTGGTGCAATGCTATAAAATATTTGTTATCACAACGCTAAACACTACTTCGATATCACATCTTAACTGACTTCCCCGAGCTTTAACGCTCGGGGAATCCATCGATCATCGACTCACCGCTACATAACACACCAACCATTAACACTCAGACTGTACCATCGCTTTAATTTTTAGTGCTTTCTCAAAATGGTCCAATTGATGGGTTTCAATCCACCACTTCGCCGCTTCCATCAAGATCTCTGGTTGGTCATTTTTATTTTTGAAGAATGCGTAAAATGACACGCCCACATTCTCTCCCTTTTGCGCCATTTTCTGGTCGCATACTTCAACGATTTTTGTTCTAAGCTCTTCTCTCAATGAGACACTCCTTGGTTAAGAAACAGGATGATGATGTTAAATACCACACTCAAAGACGGGATTATCTGCGATAACAATATGACGAATATTAGCTATTAACACCATGCCCGTTTGTGTTAGGCGTATGGTTCTGAAGCTGCGACATGGTCATTGGCTCTGATGTTCCGCAAATGATTATCGTAAAAGTCGTTGCGCGCACAGCCATGTTGCAACGCTTTTTTGTAAATTGAAGCGACAAATATATCGGCTACGCTAAAGCTGCTACCCACTGCAAACCCTGATTCACAACAGATCGATGTACTTAACTTTGCTAAGCATGACATAATCCAGTCACCTCGAAGCTCGCGCTTTGATGTTTCATCTAACTCTGGACGCATGAATCTGAGTACGGTTCGATTTTGAGGGGAGTGAATACTAGAGTTGACGTACTCACAAACTCTGCGGATGTGGGTTTTGTCATTAAGGTTATCGCCAAATAAGCCGAGATGAGGAAAACGTTCTTCTAAATACTCAATAATGGCCATGGATTCAGAAAATACCAAACCATCGACACTAAGAGCAGGAACATAACCAAAAGGATTGATATCTAGGTATGTTGTCGCGAGTTCGTCAGAGCTAACTTCAATTCTATCGTAATGAATGCCCTTAAAATTGAGAGCCCACTCGACCCTTTCAGAGCTATTCGACCCTTTTGCACTATATAGTGAGACTTCCATATATTCTTCCTCAACGCATGATAGTTATCATGCCAACATGATCGATATTAGTCGTGATACACCACAATGCTTATCATTTTACTTCTACTATAAACTGATGAAAATGTTAATAAAAAACACATTTTCGTCATTTTATCGCAAACGACAGAGCGCGTCTTCCTAATTGATTCACAACGTGATGGTGTTATAAAAACGAACCGTACGATAGCAAGACACTCATGATAATAAAAAAGCCCAACCTCGACTTTAATTGGGGTTGGGCTTTGAGAATATTAAGACGAATTAAGCGATTATGCCGCGTCTTGATTCTCACTGGCCAGTTGACGAAGCACATAATGCAATACGCCACCATGACGCACGTACTCACGCTCTTTTGGCGTCTGTAACATCACATTGACATCAAAGACTTCAGACGAACCATCAGCACGCGTAGCAGTGACTGTTGCGGTCTGGCTTTCACCATTATCAAGGCCTGTAATGCTAAGCACTTCTGAGCCGTCAAGCTGGTAAGTCGCAGCGTTTTCACCATCTTTAAAGGTCAACGGCAATACCCCCATACCAACAAGGTTGGAGCGATGAATACGCTCAAACGAGCTGGTCAACACCGCTTTTACCCCCAGCAAGTTCGTCCCTTTCGCCGCCCAGTCACGGCTAGAGCCTGAGCCATATTCAGCACCACCAAGCACCACAAGAGGACGCTTGTCTGCTTTGTATTTCATCGCGGCATCGTAGATTGGCATTGCTTCGCCATCTTGTATGGTGGCATTGTCGCCTTTGAAGTAATAGGTATAGCCACCCTCTTTACCACCCATCATGGTATTTTTGATACGGATGTTGGCAAAGGTGCCACGCGTCATGACGGCATCATTACCACGACGTGAGCCATAGCTATTAAAGTCTACTTTATTCACGCCCCGTTCTTGTAAATATTGACCAGCCGGTGAATCAGGAGCGATGTTACCCGCAGGCGAGATATGATCGGTGGTGATAGAGTCCCCGAACAGGCCTAAGATACGCGCATTTTCGATATCCGGAATCCCTTCTGGCTCTAGCGTCATACCATTGAAGAACGGCGGGTTTTTGATATAGGTTGATTCTTCACTCCACGGATATAGCTGACTGTCCGCTGAGCTAATATCATTCCATGCTTGACTCCCTTTGAACACTTCGCCGTAGTTCTTACGGAACATATCGGCATCGATGTTGTTGGCGATCAGCTCATTGATCTCATCCGAGGTGGGCCAGATGTCTTTGAGATACACATCCTTGCCGTTTTGATCTTCGCCAATAGGATGAGTCGTCATATCAATATCCACGGTACCTGCTAGTGCATAGGCGACAACAAGCGGTGGTGACGCCAAATAACTGGCTTTAACATGTGAGTGGATACGACCTTCAAAGTTACGGTTACCGGACAAGACCGCAGCGGCCACTAAGTCGTTTTCTTCAATCCCTTTTTCAATCGCGTCTGGCAGTGGTCCTGAGTTACCAATACATGTGGTACAACCGTAACCGACCAAATAAAAGCCTGTTTTTTCCAACTCATCCATCAAGTGGGTTTTTTCTAGGTAATCAGTGACAACCTTAGAACCGGGCGCGAGTGATGTTTTAACCCAAGGTTTAGCTTTTAGGCCTTTGGCCGCCGCTTTTTTAGCAACCAGTCCGGCGCCAATCATCACAGCTGGATTAGACGTATTGGTACATGAGGTGATCGCCGCAATAACGACTGAGCCATCACGCAATTTATGCTGTTTATTATCAATGCTGACGTTGGAGAAAACCTCGTTGACTGGCTGATGGGCTTTGCTGTTCTCGGTTTGAGTATCGACGGTTATTTTAGGCTCAGCGGCTAATTGATCGGCTTGCCCTTTTTCGCCGCCTTCTTGATCAAAACGCCCTTTTGCTTCACTCTCAGCATTACGATCTTTCGCCATTTTCGCGACGGTTTCACCAAATTTGGCATGCATATCCGCAAGGTTTATACGTTGCTGCGGTAAATTAGGGCCCGCTAGTGCAGGTTGTACAGACGATAGATTCAGCTCTAGCTTGCTTGAATAGGTTGCTGCTGGGGTATCGGCATCATGCCATAACCCTTGCACTTTGGCATAGTGTTCCACCAGCTCAATTTGGGCTTCGTCGCGACCGGACAAGCGCAAATAATCAATGGCCATTTGGTCAATTGGGAAGATGCCACAAGTGGCGCCATATTCCGGTGCCATATTGGCGATGGTGGCGCGATCGGCCAGCGGCATGCTGTGCAAACCTTCACCATAGAACTCTACGAATTTTCCGACTACGCCGTGGGCACGTAGCATCTCAACCACACGCAAGACCAAATCTGTCGCGGTCACGCCTTCGGTCAATTTACCGGTCAGCTCAAACCCAACCACTTGAGGGATAAGCATTGAGGAGGGCTGGCCCAACATGGCCGCTTCTGCTTCGATACC
>JBQGON010000216.1:0-2974 GCA_052087065.1 Vibrio sp.
ACTTGTTACCAAGTGCCGTCTCCCTAAGAACCCAGCGTGCAACTTTCACTGCACTAGGCTCAAGCCTCCACGAAGGCATCGTTTGATACCCAGCAACCTATAAAGCAGTTAGAGTAGCGTCGTTCCAAGAGTTACGAGCTTGCCTTTTTGATTTTCTCTTCGCCAAGTATTCTTGGTATTGAGGGTCAAATGGGTTAGCCGCACTTCGAATTTTCACATGTCTCTCGATTGGCACCTTGGCTATTTGGAACAGATTGAATTGGCAATCCATGTCCATGATCTTCTGCCAACCGTGAAATTGCCATTGGCCTTTTCGGTTGATGAAGTATTTAAGGGCTACCCAAGTCTTAGATTTTGTCGGGTGTCGCCTTACTGCCCAGTGCCATAATGCATAGAATAGTTTATGCCCAACATATCCGAATACCTGTTTAGCAACGCAATGACGGTAATAGTTAGCCCAACCCCGTAATTTCGGATTTATCAGTTTGATAAGATCATTTACGGGGATTGTTGCGTGCTTTTTGATGAGTTCACGCAGGTTTCTCAAGAACAGCAATGTATTGGATTTGCTCGGTTTAATGAGCAACTTCCCTTTGTATTTCCTATGATTGAATCCTAGGAAGTCAAAGCCATTTTCGATATGTGTAACGTGCGTTTTCTCTTCGGATAATGTTAAGCCTCTTTCCGCTAAAAATTCAGCGATCAACGGTTTGATATCGTTCTCTAACACTTCCTTTGAAGCGCAAGTGACGACGAAATCGTCGGCGTATCCAATAAAGTTGGCTCTAGCACCTTTTTTGAGCGCTGTAGACTTTATTTGCTGCTCAAGCCCAGCAAGAGTCATTAGCATCAAGGTCGGGGATATAACCCCTCCTTGCGGCGTACCCTCGTCGGTGCGATAAAGCAGCCCTTTATCCATAAAGCCAGACCTTAACCATTGTTCCAACATACGTTTATCAACAGCGATATTGTTTAAAAGCCATTGATGCCCAATTTTGTCGAAGCAGGATTTGATATCTCCTTCAAGAACCCATTTTGCAGATTTCTTCAGAGCCAAACATTTGAAGCACTGATCGACGGCGTCAACAGTGCTACGGTTAGGTCTAAATCCATAACTGTTTGGGTCGGCATGTGTTTCTGACACTGGCTCCAATGCAAGTAAATGGAGTGCTTGCTGCGCTCTGTCTATCATGCATGGGATCCCCAGCGGTCTGAGTTTGCCATTCTTTTTGGGGATGTAGATACGCTTGAGAGGTTTGGCTTGATAGGCCTTTCTACTCAATTGATTGACTGCTTTCATGCGGCGGGTATCTGTATTCCAGATGACACCGTCTATTCCAGCCGTTTTACTGCCTTTATTTTGTGATACTCGCTTCACAGCAAGAAGCTTTGCTGAACGAGAATGAGTCAGTATCCACTGCAACGCTTTCACTTTGCCGTGTTTACCTTCTCGTGTTGCCTTTGCGATACGCATCTGAAGCTTTAACACATGCGACTCAATGGATTTCCAGTCGATTGACTGCCATTGAGTGCTGTCAGGAGAGGCACTAATCTCGGTTGAAATCATCATTTGCATTTCTCCTTGAATAAAGTTCTTCAAATTCTCTCGCAACGGGAGACCAGTTGGAAGTGGGCTCACTTTCGTGATCAGACACAAGTCTGTATCTGCATCGTTACAATACAGCCTTCGCTTTTTCCAACCTCCTCTACCTGCACCACTATCGGCCACAGAGGCTTTCCCATAGGGAGTGATACAGGCTTACCCTGTTCCGTATGTTACGTAAATGTCAGCTTAGATGCCCACTCTAGTGCGGAGAGTACTCTGATCACGAAAGGGCAATGCCCAACTCCTTTCCGACTCTCATTGCCATTTTGGCCACAGCGTATTAACCACTTCCGCTGCTTCATCGTATAACGCACCTTAAATGGATTCACATACGTTCATCATACTGACTCCCTAGCACTTACCCGAATTGTGGTTTTCAGGAGGAACATTCTCTCACGATTCTGTTCCCACTAAGCCTAGCGGCTAAGTTTCGTTACATTGTCGGATTCGCTACTTTATTCAGAATCCTAGGGTCATCTGGTGATACAGATGGTTCACTCTTTTCGTGGTGAACAACGCTTCATACGACTTCAGGTCGCACGGGCATTATCGATTTAGAAATGGCAGTGTACCAATCTGAACCCTATCATTTTATTATCAAGCTTTATATTCCTAAACAAGGTGTATTAGGCACCATAAAATTTGTACCGTAGACCCATCCATAATGTCAGGTTCATTCTCTATCATCTCCCAGTCTGACTTGATGTACTGATATGTTCGATTTTTCTGAGGGTTTAGCCATCACATCCAATGCGCCCCACACAGAATTACCAAGAAGCGCTATTGGTCGCTTCTGCATCACGATTCTTGAAAGCGTATAACTATTCTCACAAAGATATTGAAATGAAATTTTTTTAGGGTCAAGCAAACGAAGTTCTCTGGTACCTTTAAGATGGCAAGATTTATTTTGGCACGTTTCGCAGCTTTTCCCTTTCTTTTTAGCGAATATTTCTTTCAATCGCCCCTGCTTTCTTGGCCCAAGATCTAGCCAAATTAAAGTTACATTCTCAGCAAAAAATTCATTTAACCTTTCATTTTCCAGTGAAGAGCATAATAAGTACACACCAGCAAAATCTTTCCGATAATCAAATTCATACATTTATCGAAAATTATCGTAGCAAAACTTTTTAACTGTGGATCTTTAAACTCATGACAGTTTTCCCAAACCCATTCAGCAAAATCTTTCATGAGACAAGCTGGAGCAAATTTAATAGGGAAAAAATACTGGTCTCTTGTGTCCCAAGTATCATAAATATTAACGCTCCTAGATCTTGTAGACGTTGACTGAACTCCTTTAGCCTTCAGTGCCTGCTTGAATCCCTTTCCTCTAAGCAGCTTCTTTATTATCTTTAGTGACTTATTGAACCC
>JBQGON010000216.1:2984-4694 GCA_052087065.1 Vibrio sp.
AAGGTTGGTTATGTATTAGGCACTTATCAGAAGCACTCCAGAAATAACGAAAGTAACCATAACCAACCTTCTTAATTCCCTCTTCGATACAATACTGGCAATATCTTATATCAAGATTAGAGGTAGCCCTCATTCTTGCTCTGCGGCCACTAAAGAAAGTTGGTTTTATTTGCGACGTATAATTGGTAGGGTTATCAAAGAGTAAATTACCTTTACCGTTTACAGATAATTCCATGTCAATAATTTCTAACAATACATGATCAGGATATCTGTAAAAAATATGCTCATAATCCTTCTGAATAAAAGGATTATTTACCCATCCTCCTGAATTACCAATAATTCCTATTGGTTTAGCATTTGGATCATAAGCCCACAATGCTCTCAATAGAGTACTATGAAGTGATTCATCATGAGGAGCCCGTTCACGCAACGCCCCAGCTAATTCAAAATCAAAATCCTCACTCATTCAAATACAACTCCGCCATCCCATCTAAGCGGGCTTTCACTTCTTTCCAGTTTGGCATCACACTGGTTAGTAAGCGCCAAAACTTATCGCTGTGGTTGTGCTCTGCGATATGGCAAAGCTCGTGTAAGATGACGTAATCAATACACTCTTTTGGGGCTTTAATTAGGTGAGGGTTCAGCATTAAATTACCTTTAGCTGAACAGCTTCCCCATTGCTTCGTCATAGGAAGAACTCGAAAGCTTGGAATACCTTTAACCCAAGTCGCTTGAAGTAATAACTCGCATAGTCGTTCATGGAAGATCCGCTCTGCACGTACTTTGTACCAATTGCGAACCATGGCGCGAACCATTGCAGTTTTATCTTGGTTAAAGCGGGTGAGTGTGACCAGTAATTTGCCTCGGGTCATTTTAATGGTGGGTAAGGCATCGGCATCTTCTACAATTTTTAGTACGTAACGACGGCCAAGGTAGAATTGCATTTCACCACTTACATAATGTTTAGGCTGAACATATTCTAAATGCTCTCTAAACTCTTTTAGCGCAGCATAGATCCATGACGCACGTTTCATCACCGCATCGTGAATATCGGCTCTAGCGGTATCTTCTGGCCCATTAACCACGACTTCACAATTAGGGTGAACCTTTATCGTGATTTTCCGTTTTTTCTTGTTTCCATTCGCATCTAATGCATGAGGCTTGCGGATAACTTCATAGCTCACCGCTTCATCACCATAGACAAAACTGTACGATTCAACGTTACCTTCATGAGCGTTAACTGACGTCATTAATGATGTCCTGCAACGCCTAAGCGAGTAATTTGGATCACTTCAGTGATAATCAATTGCGCTGCATCCATTCCCACCACTTTAAACAAAATAGGCAATAATTGACGACGAATTTGGTTTTCAATTTCTTGTGGGTTAATTGAGTATTCTGCGACCGCGGCAGTGACCACTTGGTCGATCTCAACCGCATACTTAAATCGGTCATCATCTGATAAAGGTGAGCCTTGTGCGCCGCTTTTCAAGGAAGCATCGTGTTTTAAGAACAAACCAAAGTAGGACTGAACGTGACGCTTTACCTTTGGATCAAGATGTTCAAATCGATCGTTAGGCATGCCTTCTACTTTGCGCTCTTTCACTTGCTCTTCAAAATCAGCAAATAATAAATATTGCTTCACTGGGGCATCGAACATTTCTTTGGTTTGATCGATCGCCTTTTTTAAGAGCTTAGAAAAGTATTCTT
>JBQGON010000217.1:0-4653 GCA_052087065.1 Vibrio sp.
TATTACCACTGACATATCAAGACGGTTTGCGCAACATCAGGCTGGACAAGGTGCCAAGGCCTTGAAGGGCAAAGGGCCGTTGCAACTTGTATGGTCGCAAGAAGTGGCATTATCACGCAGCGAAGCACAAAAAGTTGAATATCGGATTAAACAACTTAGTAAGATGCAAAAAGAACGTTTAATTGGTCAACAATGCAAGCTAACTTCGCTTATTTCTCTTGTTTAGTTGTACATTCTCACTCGCTAACGAGAGTTGATTCACATTCTAATCATTCGGCTTACGGATAATCCTTTGCGGTTCCCTACACACATTACGCTTAGAAGAAGCTAACTAAGAAGAGTGTGGTGATTATGGGAAACAAACGTGTACTTGATTTTGTTGTCGCTGGAACGCTATTTGTGTCAGCGTCGGCTTGGGCCACTAATGGTGTACCAGATGCGCGAGGTATCGCAATGGGGGGCACGGGCGTTGCCAGTGCGGACTATTTACTTGCTCCATTTTATAATCCTGCGCTTGTTGCTGTTTATCGCGATAATGATGACATTGGCTTGTTATTACCAGGTATCGGGGTTTCCGCACAAGACAAAGATGATACCTTAAGTGAAGTTGATGATTTACAAGATATCATCGATGATTTTAACAGTGGAGGTTTGTCTGCTGAAGCTCAAAATAGCAATGAACTGAATGAGTATCTGAATCGTTTGTCCGATAACAAAGCAACGCATATCAGCGCGCATGTTGGGGCGGCGTTAGCCATTCCTATGGATGCGGTATCCTTTAACCTCTTTACGAAGGGCGACGCAGAGATTCACGCGAAACCCAATATCGCAACGGACTTGGGGCCAGCTCCAGCCCTCGTCAAAAACCGTTACGAGAATTCTAGTGTTGATTTAACCGCGTTCGCCAATATTGAACTTGGGTTAGCGATTGCCAAACGTTTCTCCGTGTCAGGGCAAGATATCGCGATTGGTATCTCGCCAAAAATCCAACAGCTCTACACTTATCAAGATTCTGCGTCGGTAGAAGATTTTGATATCGACGATTATGATGAAAGTGAACAAAAGAAATCTAAATTTAATATGGATTTAGGTGTCGTTTGGATGATAAAAGATTTTCGTGTGGGATTGGCAGCTAAAGATCTCTTTTCTCAATCCATTGATACCGAAGATGGTAGCGATACGTATAAGTTAAACACTCAAGTGACTGCCTCAGCCGCCTATGTCACTTCGTTCTTTACTGCGGCCTTTGATGCCGATTTAACCAAGAAAAAACGTTTTGTGGGAGACGATGACGATACTCAATACATTCGCTTTGGTATTGAAGGCAATGCTTGGGGATGGGCGCAATTACGAGCGGGATACGCTATCGATTTACAAGATAATATGGACAACGCGGTCACCGCTGGTATCGGGATTAGCCCAGGAGATGTCGTGAGTTTGGATATTGGTGGTAGCTATGCAAACGCCCAGCAGATGGGGGTAGCAGCCAATATAGCCTTCACTTTCTAAGAGACTCTTTCATATATCAAAAATATAGTGCGGCTAGTAACGCTTTTTTACTATCCGTACTATCATTTGTTTTGCTTATGTTTCATAATCGTTAACGCTGTTTTGATTCCATATAGCGAGGAATAGAAAGCTTGCTTTTGATGACGTAACGCTTTGTATTTTTGCATGAGACGAGAGTGACATGATTAATATTATTTCTTACCTTTTGGTGTGTAGCTTGAGCATTCTGATGAGCTGGTCTGCCGATGCATCACAAAGTCTCAAAGGATATTGGCACTACCAAGAATATCTCGACCAGCACCCCGAGCAAAAAAACTCACCCAAGGTATGAGTGATATCGTTCACCAACGGGCCGTTCCTTTAGACCGACCACAGCAAAAACCTGTCACTATTTCTGTTATTTATCCCGGCAGCCAAGTGTCCGATTACTGGGTACGTAATATCAAAGCATTTGAATTACGTATGGAAGAGCTTGGCGTTCGCTACACTATTAATCAAGTGTTTACACGGCCCAATGTCGATGCTCGCCAGCAAAGCTTATCTTTAATGGAAGCACTTAAAGATAAATCGCAATATTTAATTTTTACGCTCAATACGGTACGTCATCGCAAATTTATTGAACACGTCTTGCAGTCTTCGGAAACAAAAATCATTTTGCAAAATATCACCACTCCCGTCAAAGCATGGAAAGATCATCAGCCACTGATGTATGTGGGTTTTGATCATGAAACGGGAACTAAGCGTCTTGCTGATTATTTTAGCAAAGTTGAACCGACCGATAGTCGCTATGCCATGCTGTATTACTCGGAAGGATATATCAGTGCTGCACGTGGTGATACGTTTATTGAGCAGATGCATCAACGTGGTAATTATCAATTAATGGATTCTTATTATACCAATGCCACCGAAAAAAGTGGCTATGATGCCACAATGCATATTTTGGACACAGATTCGAATATTCAATTTATTTATGCTTGTTCAACGGATGTGGCATTAGGCGCCATGCAAGCGTTAGAAAAACGGGGTAAGCAACATATTAAACTTAATGGTTGGGGAGGCGGTACCGCTGAATTAAACGCCATTCTAGCTGGTAAATTGGATGCAACTGTGATGCGTATGAACGATGACACTGGCGTTGCGATGGCAGAAGCAATCAAGTTAGATTTAGAAGGTAAACCGGTCCCCACGGTGTATTCTGGTCAATTCTATTTGGTCACAAAAGAAGACAGTTCATCCTATATTCGAGAATTAGAGAAGCAAGCTTTTCGCTATTCTGATCGTTGAGAGCTGAGTAAATGACGCAGCAACAGAAGATTATTAAACCTAAAAAGCATATCGCGAACTTCGTCAGTTACGCGATTATTATTGTACTTGGTGTATTAATCTTAAGTGTTTTGTTTCAAAGCTACCAAATTAGTAGCCGTATTATGTCTCAGGAAGTTAAGCGTACGTCGCGGCAGACGAGTAATTTAGTACAAAGTTTATTTGATTATCGTTTATCGACATTGCAAATCCACCAAGATAGTAGCGCGCAAAGTCAAAGCTTAGTCAGTTTGATTGAAAACCATCAATTAAGATCCATTGATCAGTATTTTAACCGCGTAGATCAGTTGGAAATTACCAATACACCGGATCTCCGCTTCATTACGACCACCAACGGATTAGTCTGGGATGATGGCAATGCACAGTTTTATGGCATTGTTGGACCAAGCTTGTCGAAAATCATTAACCGAGTCGCATTTAACAGTAATTGGCATCTTGTTGCCACGCCATCACAATTAAAAACCATGTATCTATTGATACGACGCTCACCGATGGTAGACCAAGAGACTGGTCAGGTCAGCGGTTTCCTTTACGCGGGGATTATACTAAACAACAATTATGCGATGCTGGAAACCATGCGTGATGGCAGCAATTCCGAAAGCCTTATTTTGACGGCAGGGCGACACGTGTTGGCTTCGACACTGAGTGGAAGAGAGGCTTACCGTGCACCAGATATTATCAATTCAAAGCAAGATCAAGGCATCTATAACCAGTATATGGTGAGCCGTGCGACGTTAATGGTAGAAGGTGTTCCGACATACTTAAAAGTGTATTCGGTGCAAAATAACCATAATGCCTTGTCATTACGAAACAGTTATTACTTTTGGATGGCTTTTGCTCTGGTTGTTATGGTCATCGTGGCTTTTGTCACTCGCTGGTGGTTGCAACGGCGCATTGAATGTGAAATTGGCCGATTAATGTCGTACACCCATCAAGTTGCCAACCAAGGGGATAATAAATCGTTTCCTGGTTCTGTCATTTATGAGTTTGATCACTTTGGGCGAACCTTAGAGCAAACCTTTTCTCGTTTAGCGGATCAGGAGAAGCAGTTTGAAGACTTGTTCAATTATACAACTTCACCAATGCTGTTGTGGTCATCGGACGGATCGTTAATAAAAATGAACCCCTCAGCGAGAGAGGTATGCTTAAACCAACATGAAAACGGTGTTTCTTTGTATACGTCATTGGCCGAACAGTTACAAACGATGATTCGAGATACCACTCATGGGTTGCAAACCGATTCAGTGTTGACTGAGTTGGGCGATAAAATGTTTCGTTGGAACCTATCACCGATTACTGTTAAAGGTGAAATTACATCGGTGATTGCGCAAGGGCATGATATTACGACGATTCTTGAAGCTGAGAAACAAAGTCGTTTAGCACGTAAAGAAGCGGAAGAGTCAGCGCGATTGCGTGCTGACTTTTTAGCGCAAATGAGTCATGAATTACGTACGCCACTCAATGGTATTCTTGGTGTATCACAATTATTGCAACGTACGGTAAAGACCAAAGAACAAGTAGAACAAGTTAAGGTACTGTGTAGTAGTGGCGAGCATTTACTCGCGGTATTAAGCGATATCCTCGATTTTTCGCGTATTGAACAAGGCAAATTTACCCTCAAGCCCACGGAATTTCGTTTGGCTGATTTGGCGATGACGATAGAGCAAATTTATCAGCCTTTGTGTCGGGATAAACAACTGACATTGAATGTCACTAGTAACATTCCGGACACTATGTATGTTCGACATGACCAAGTTCGTATTAACCAAATTCTTTTTAATCTTCTCAATAATTCATCCAAGTTCACGCATGAAGGCAGTA
>JBQGON010000218.1:0-4599 GCA_052087065.1 Vibrio sp.
CACCACTTCATTTTTTTGGAGATTTATGAATTCAACGACATCAAATTCCCAGTCTCATATCGGACTTCTCATGTTTATTGTCCTGGGCTCCATCGGTGCATTAACTCCGTTGGCGATTGATATGTATTTACCTGCCATGCCAGACATTGCGAAAGATTTTGGCGTAACGTCAGGTGCGGTGCAGGTGACATTGACTGTCTATACCGCAGGTTTTGCCGTTGGTCAGTTAATCCATGGGCCTTTGGCCGACAGTTACGGGCGTCGTCCTGTCATGATTATTGGCACCATTTTATTCGCACTGGCGGCCATGACCTGCGCTACCGCAGAAAGCGTGATTGAGCTGACATGGGTACGTGCGGCGCAAGGCTTTGCCGGTGCAGCCGCGGCCGTAGTGATTCAGGCCGTGGTGAGAGACATGTTTGATCGCGAAGAGTTTGCTCGGGCGATGTCGTTTGTCACTTTAGTTGTCACGCTCGCGCCACTGCTAGCGCCAATGATTGGCGGACACTTGGCGGTATGGTACGGCTGGCGCTCTGTATTTTGGGTATTAACACTGTTTTCATTGATTGTGATCGCATTGGTTTTATGGAAAATTCCAGAAACGCTGAAAGCGGAAAACCGCCAACCTGTGCATTTAATGAATACGTTACGCCACTATAAAACCTTGCTCACCAATTGGCAGGCAATGGGATTGATTTTATCCGGAGCCTTTTCTTTTTCGGGTATGTTTGCCTTTTTAACCGCAGGGTCATTTGTTTATATTGATTTATTTCATGTGACGCCGAACGAGTTTGGCTATTTGTTCGGTTTGAATATAGTGGCGTTAATCATTTTTACCATTATCAATGGTCGTTTGGTTAAAAAAGTCGGCTCGCATGCCATGCTACGTTTTGGTTTAGTGGTGCAATTACTGGCTGGAATTGGCCTGTTTGTTGGCTGGTTGTTTAATCTCGGTTTATGGGGGATGGTGCCTTTTGTTGTCATGTTTATCGGCACAATCTCAACCATTGGCAGTAACTCAATGGGATTATTGTTAAGTGGTTACCCGCACATGGCCGGCACGGCCTCATCAATGGCGGGAACGTTACGTTTTGGTATCGGTTCGTTAATGGGAACCTTTGTCGCAGCGCTGCCAGATGGCGTGCAATGGCCGATGATTGTGGTCATGGCCGGGTGTTCGGTACTCTCTGCTGGATTTTATTGGCTGTTTGGAAGAAATGCATAATGACTGATTATTATTTAGAAATTCAAAATGTGGTGAACTCGGCGTTAGCCGAGTTAGACGCAGAGCACGCGGCAGGTAAGTTGGTCAACGCACCGGTGGCCAATAACCACTTTTTGGTGCGTTGGGTAACAAAAGCGCTTAAAAGTCAGCGTTTTGACCGCTGTGTGCGTGACGATTTAGTCCGCTGGCAAAAATCTGGACGTTCGCAAGGCAACGATGCCCATTTATTGCCGACGTTCCGTCGTATCGCTGCGTATTATGCCCAGAGTTATGCTGAACCAGTGACGATTACTGACCAAAAAATCGAAGTGTTTTTGGATGAGATGGAAGCCTTGGGCTGGGAGGTGTCGACATCTGAGCCGATTATGGGGCAGCGTAAAGTACAGATCTATACCGATGGGCAAAACTCATTAGCCTTATGTGCAGATCAGTGCGATAGCTGCTTTGACGGCGAAGTGCTGGTGCGCCCAATGAGCTGGTTTGTGCGCGGCAATCATCAAGCGTTTATTGAACTGGCCTCAAACGCGGGGTTTGTATTGCACAAACAAACCGATTATAAATCGGTGGTTAAGTATCATGGGGAATATCAAATCTTCCCGGGAAACCAAGGCTTACAAGTGGCAGAGATTCCGTTAAGTTTCCAAGCTTAATCGTGTCGTGACAACGCTGATGAGTATCATCAGCGTTGTTCATCTTCTAATGCGCGCGCTTTTTTCTCAATGACTCTCACCATGCCGCGAAAAATAAACAAATGTGCGGGCATCATGGCAAACCAATACAATAAGCCACGACATCCTTTGGGATGCCACCAAGCGCGAATATCCAATTTTCGCTGACCACTGTCTTCTCGAATGGTAAATTCCAATCGGCCTAACCCTGGTGCGCGTAGTCCAAATAATAAGGATAGAAATTGATTCGGCTCACTGCGAATCACTTTCCAAGAGTCAATATAGTCACCCACTTGTAATTCTGGCCCCGGTGGGCTGCGCCTGATTGGGCGCCCCGCACCCACGAAAATATCTAACCACTCTCTTAGTCGCCATAATGGATTGGCGTAAAAATAGCCCTGTTGACGACTGCCGGTCTGTTGAATGACTTGCCATAATGCCTGCGCAGACACATCGGTGCTTATGGTTGCGCCAGCTTGTTTCGCGTAATAGCCAAACCCGGGGTGCCAGCGGTGCAAGGCGACAGGATCGTAGCCCCATACTTTACTACGAATGAAATCGCCATCTTGCTCAATGGCCGCTGAGACCGCTTCTTCATAAGTGAGTAAGTGTTGCGGAAAGCGGGTAGCAATGGGCGTGGAATTGGCAATAAAGTCGTGCGCCAACCCCCCGAGTAATGCTTTTCCGATTGGAGCAGGCACCGAGGTAATCAATGTCAACCAATGCGAGGCCATAGCAGGGGTGAGCAGCGATGTGGACCATAAGCGGTAAGGTTTGTTGGCTAGGCGACTGAGAATTTTAAATTGCTCACGATAAGTGAGAACATTCGGGCCTCCCACTTCAAGGGTTTGATGCTCGCTGGGTGGCTCGATGACTAATGAGAGTAAATAATGGTTGAGATTGTCTAACGCGATCGGATTGGCTTTGGCATCGACCCATTTAGGGGTAATCAAGACGGGTAGGTTATACACAAAATCGCGCATGATTTCGAATGCTGCCGAGCCGGGACCAATGATGATTCCTGCACGCAATTCACTGATCGCCACACCGCTTGCTCTTAATATTTCTCCGGTCTTTTTGCGTGCAGTGACATGCTCAGATGAGCCATTTTCTGGTTGTAGCGCACTGAGATAGATAACATGTTTTACCTTGCTACCGTGCAGAGCATGACTCACATTGCTTGCAAGGGAGAGTTCATAATCGACGAAGTAGTCACCGTGAGACATACCATGAACTAAGAAAAACACAGTATCGAAATGAGGAAGCAAGGTATTAACGGCTTCGGAATCGGCGAGATCTAATGTGTTTAACGTCAGATTAGGGTGAGCGGGAAACCGTTTCTCAAGGGTTTCACGATGCCGAGCGGTGGCAGTGACCGTATGACCTTGTGAC
The DNA here is from genome assembly GCA_052087065.1 of Vibrio sp. Classification (GTDB taxonomy): domain Bacteria; phylum Pseudomonadota; class Gammaproteobacteria; order Enterobacterales; family Vibrionaceae; genus Vibrio. Next base: position 3,286 of record JBQGON010000218.1, read on the forward strand.
AGCAATAAAGGGACCAGTTGCGAGCCAATGTAGCCTGAAGATCCGAGAACAATAATATCTGTCATAGCTATCCTTAATCGTTATATAGAGCAACGAGCGTTCCAAAGCGTTATGATCATTGTCTTTTTGCAAGTGGTAAAACGCCAGCAATACGATCTTAATGGGGTCTCAGCGTTTAGTTGCTAACCTTATGATCTTATTAGTTATCTAGGATTGCACATTCCATACTTAAATATGCTAACATAGTCACATAAAAATGAGGGATTTCCTACCATGTTAGGGCATGTGAATGGTGGCAGCACCTATTTATGTAGAATTTACCCCGTTATTCTTTTATACGAAAGTCCCGTTATCGTTGACGTCATGCCGTCTGTTTTATGATGATAAGACTCCTGTGGTCGCTTTATAAACGGAATGAGCTAAACGCTTTCTCAACTGACGGTTTTCGTGTAGATTCGCATTTCCAAAATAAGCACGGTGAGAGAAAGGATGTTGGAGCTGGTTAACCTATCCAAAGGCTATAAAGATGGGGGAGAATTCCATCCTGTCCTGCAAGGGGCAAAGTTAACCGTACAGCGTGGCGAGCAACTTGCCCTGATGGGGGAAAGTGGCTCGGGTAAAAGTACCTTACTTAATCTCATTTCTGGGCTGGATGTGGTCGATAGTGGGGAAATCTGGTTTGATAACTTTCCCATGCATGACATTAACGAGAAGCAACGAACGTTATTTCGTCGTGGTAATATTGGTCATATATTTCAGCAGTTTAATTTGCTGCCAACACTCAATATTGCCGATAACATTCGTTTTTGCCGGCAATTAAAAGGATTACCTCAAGATCCCGGCCTATGGCGACAAATACTCTCCGCATTGGATCTCATGCCGTTACTCGGGCGATACCCAGAAGAAATGTCAGGCGGCCAGCAGCAGCGTGCAGCGATCGCGCGGGCGCTCTACATGGAGCCGCGCATCTTGTTGGCCGACGAGCCGACAGGCAGTTTGGATGAGCGTAATGCTGAAGCGGTAATGCGCCTTCTTACGCATCTCGCACGTGAAGTGTCGTGTACGCTATTGCTGGTTACCCACAGTAAAAAAGTCGCGCAGCATATGGATGGGTGCATCAAATTACAAGGGGGACACCTGCATGTTATGGCCCGTAGTTAAAGCGCTACTCGGTCATTATCGGCGTTACCCAATGCAATTAGTTTTGGTGTGGCTCGGTTTAACATTGGGCGTGTCATTACTCTCTGGGGTAACGGCCATCAATCATTATGCGAGGCAATCCTATCAAAGCGGTGAGAAGCTATTCTCAACACC
>JBQGON010000219.1:0-4476 GCA_052087065.1 Vibrio sp.
TTTATTGATTTTGACCGTTTTAAAATCATTAATGACACTTATGGTCATGATGTGGGCGATGAGCTTTTGAGGTTGGCGGGCAAACGGCTATCGCGCGTCATGGAAGGTAGAGAGGTGGTTGCACGTTTAGGCGGAGATGAGTTTTTATTTGTATCAACTTTGGATGCGCCGTTGGATATTGAAAGTGTGATTACACGGCTTAGATCAACGCGATCCGCTCCTTTTCGTATTAATCATCTTCATATTGATATCGATTATAGTATTGGTGTGGCGATTTATCCTGATGATGGGCAGACAATCTCTGAGTTGATGAGAGCGGCAGATAGCGCGATGTATTATGCAAAGCTACATGGCGATGACTACTGTGTTTATACTCATTCTGCGGATATGAAGAACTTGCCACTTCACTAATTCCTTTCACTTTTCCCCTTTATTGATCATAAAGACTTTGGGCTAACGCCGGTGTTAACCCAAGGTTTTACGATTCATTGAATGTCCATATCTGCTGTGAATCAATCCTTTTCATGCTGCAGTTAAACCCAGATTACTGCGATGACACGTACTATCAATAATAGACCAACGGTTATTTTATACACCCTAGTGCTCACTTCTGGTTAAGGGGAATGATGTACAGCACCATTCTATTGTCGGTTATGGGCGTCGTGCTGAGCGTGGCTTTGACTCTATTTTAAAAATTTATTTTTGATCGAATTAGTAAGCGTTGTATTTAAGAATGTTTCGCTGCATAGTCAGTAGTTTTATGTCTAAGGCCATGCATGTATGATTCATTATCAGATTACCGCTATTGACCCTGTTGCTCATTTATTTGCCGTTGAAATGACTATTGATGCTCCCGACAAGCAGACCGAAGTTTGGTTGCCAGCTTGGTTACCTGGGAGCTATATGATTCGCGATTTTGCCAAAAATATCATTGACCTCCAGGCCTATGATGACCAACAGCAAGCGGTGCCAATGACGCAGTTGGATAAGCAGCGCTGGCTCGTCAATGGCGATGGTAAAGCGCTACATTTACGCTATCAAGTCTATGCTTGGGATATGTCGGTGCGCACCGCACATCTTGATCAGACCCATGGTTTCTTCAATGGCAGTAGCGTATTTTTGGCTGTGACAGGGCGAGAAATCGGCACTCATCAGGTCGAAATCGTCGCACCGCAAGGTTTGGAGCATTGGCAAGTGGCTACCACGTTGCCACGTCATAGCGGTGGGGATTTTGAATTCGGTCTATTTTCTGCAGAAAGCTATGAAGCGTTGATTGATCATCCCGTCGAAATGGGGACGTTTACTCTCGGCACCTTTGAGGCCTGTGGTGTGCGCCATGATGTGGTCTTGACCGGTCGTCATCACTGCTACATGCCACGCCTATTGCGGGATCTCAAAGCCATTTGCGAAACCGAAATCCGTTTTTTCGATACCATAGCACCTTTCGAGCGTTATATCTTTATGACGCATGTCGCGAAGCAGGCTGGTGGCGGCTTAGAGCATCGAGATTCAACGGCACTGCATTGTTCTCGCAATGAACTCCCAAGCAGTGATGAGTCAGCGATGAGTGATGATTATCGCAACTATTTAACGCTGTGTTGCCATGAATATTTTCATGCTTGGAATGTAAAACGGATTAAACCAGCTGCATTTACGCCATTTCATTTGCAAAGTGAAACTTATACCCCTCAATTATGGGCGTATGAAGGGATTACCTCTTATTACGAAGAGCTACTCACCTATCGTAGTGGCTGTATTGATAAAGCGGGCTATCTTGACTTGCTGGCAAAAACGTTCACTCGCGTCTATCGCGGTGCTGGGCGGCTCAAGCAAAGTTTGAATGCGTCGAGTTTTAATGCATGGACTAAGTTTTATAAACAAGATGAAAATGCTATTAATGCGATTGTTAGCTATTACACCAAAGGGGCGTTGTTTGCCTTGTTCCTAGATTTGACTATTCGCAAAGAAACGCACAACCAAAAATCGTTAGACGATGTTATGCGAATATTGTGGAATGAGTATGGCCTAACGGGGATGGGAACCGACGATGATACACACGTTAATATTGTTAGTGATGTATTAGGTCGTGATGCTAGCGCTGAATTTGCGTGGTTAGATAAAGCAGAAGATTTACCTTTAGCCGAGCTACTACAAGAGTTTGGTGTAGAAATGACCCTGCGATCCAGCAGTGGTAATACCGATCAAGGCGGTGCTGGGGAAGGGCTTATCTATGGTTTTGGCGCGCGTTATCGGGCCGAGGGACTTGGTATTCGAATTGTTAACGTGGCCAATGGCTCTCCGGCACATCGGTGCGGGCTAAGTCAGGCAGATTTATTGATTGCTGCCGAAGGAATCCAAGTGGGTAACCAATTTGAACAATCACTCCCACTCTATCGAGATAAAGCCAGCATCACTTTGCATTGGTTCCGAGATGATGTACTGATGAGTGGCGAATTACCGCTTGAAACGGCGGTAAAAGATACCGTTTCTCTGCACTTCTCTGATGAAGCAAAAGCTCAGCAATGGTTAGATTGTTAATATGCCACATGGGAGTAGGCAAGGGCTGCAAGACTTACGGAGCCGTTGACTGAGATTGTACAACGACAGCGTCGTTCAATGAGCGGTATATAAAAAACAAGCCACCTATCGGTGGCTTGTTTGTCGTTGCTGATTAAGCGGTGAATCTCGCTTACACTTTGAATTTAGACACTTGATCATCCAGTTCATGATAAAGCTGATTAAGGGCGTTAAACTGGTTACGAATCTCAGTTGACGCTGTATCTACCCCATCCGTTTGCTCTTTCATATCGACTAAGTTTTTGCTGATTTCATTCGATACTTCAGATTGCTCATTGGTGGAGAGTGCGGTTTGCTCTGATAAATCACGCACGGCATTGAGTGAGGTATTTAACGCATCAAACACAGCGATGACATTATCAAAGTTATTCACTGCATCGTTAGCATTGCCTTTACTCATCTTAATGGCGTTGAACGCATCATTCACACTCTGCGTAAACTGATTGATCATCTCTTCAATTTTATTCGTGCTTTCGCCAGTTTGCGTTGCAAGAGTGCGGACTTCATCAGCGACCACGGCAAAGCCTCGGCCAAACTCACCGGCGCGAGCGGCTTCGATTGCGGCATTGAGCGCCAACAAGTTTGTTTGTTCGGCAATACCACGAATGACTTCAAGGACGGAGTAGATAGATTGAGTGTTCTTTTCAAGCTCTTCGGCTTTAGTCATGGTGATATCGATATTGCTCACCAGTGAATCAATCGTTGTGTGGGAAGAGCCAATGGCTTTGCGTCCCTCTTCAACACTGTCAGATGCTTTGTTAGACTCTTCTGACGTATTGCTGGCGACATTTGCCATTTGATCTGTCGACATGGACATCTCATTTGCAGCGGTCACGATAGAGTTACACGAATCAACTAAGATCCTAGTAATACTATTCACCGAGTGGGCGACGGTATCCAATTGTTTGGTTGATTCACCCAGTGCTGAACTTTTTTGTTTCACGATGCGCATGGTATTTTGTAAATTATCTAAAAAGCTATCGAACTCTTTAGACAAATCACCGAGCTCATCTTTCGCGTCAGAATTAATCCGTGCGGTAAGATCGCCATCACCTTCAGATATTTCTTTAATGCGACGAGAAAGATTATTAACGTTCGTGGTGATTTTTTTCGGAATAATGAAACCAAGACCAAATGCGATTATAAAGCCGATGACAATAATAATAATCGCAATTTTTTGCATTTCATGCGTATTTTCAGAGACTTGCGCTTCCATTTTACGACCATGCGATCGAACTGTTTCTCCTGCTCGGTCAAGAATATCACGAATTTTTTCAAATTTAGCATCTGCAACTTTTAATGAGTCGTAATCACTCAGTGATTGCTTGAGTTTATCCGATTCGAGCATGGCGACACTTTGTTTATACCAACTCATGAATTTAGGTTCGAAACTTTCATAGCTTTTATTAAATTCTGGATCGCCATTCATTAACGAAATAAACGATTTTATGCGAGTAATCGCCTGCATTGCATTATCATCAAATAGCTGTTTGTTTTCTTGATAATTCCCCATGTGAGAAATAATATCTTGCTGTGCTAAGCGTGCCTGATAAATATCTCTATCAGCATTGAGAACTTTCGCAATCGCTGTTAAATAACGTTCTAATGTATCTTGTTCAACATTAATATCATTATCTTTCCAATTTTTGACAATACGACGTAACTCCGTTTCTGTTTCATCAAGTGTGTTTCTTAATGACATAAAATCTTTATTCAGATCACCAAGTTTGCCATCAACATGAATTCTAGACTCATAATTGCGTGTTACTTCGTTACTACTCGCAACCCAGTCTTTATATAATTGATCAAAATTTTCAAATTGGGTGAGTAACTCGGGTTCATTGTCAGGGCGCGAGCATACTTTGATGAATTTATAATCCAAAGAACACTCGGGCTCGA
>JBQGON010000220.1:0-4469 GCA_052087065.1 Vibrio sp.
CCAAGCGCCTCACGAGAAGCGTAATAAGCCTCTGCAACCGCTTTGGTTAAGTTACGAATGCGTAAGATGTAGCGTTGACGCTCTGTTACCGAAATGGCTTTACGTGCATCAAGCAAGTTGAACGCATGACCAGCTTTTAAAATGCGCTCATAAGCTGGAAGCGGTAGAGGCTTTTCAAGCTCAAGTAAGTGCAAACATTCTTTTTCACATTGGTCAAAGAAGCTAAATAGGAAATCCACATCAGCGTGTTCGAAGTTGTAGGTTGATTGCTCTACTTCATTTTGGTGGAAGATGTCACCGTAAGTCACTTTACCGAGTGGGCCATCGGTCCAAACTAAGTCGTATACTGAATCGACACCTTGAATGTACATGGCAAGACGTTCGATACCGTAAGTGATTTCACCAGTAACAGGCTTACACTCTAGGCCACCCACTTGTTGGAAGTAGGTAAACTGAGTTACTTCCATACCGTTTAACCACACTTCCCAGCCTAAGCCCCATGCGCCTAGTGTTGGGTTTTCCCAGTTATCTTCCACGAAACGGATATCGTGAATAAGTGGGTCAATACCAAGGACTTCTAATGAGCCTAGGTACAACTCTTGAATGTTGTCAGGAGAAGGCTTAATGATCACTTGGAATTGGTAATAGTGTTGCAGACGGTTCGGGTTTTCACCGTAACGGCCATCGGTTGGACGGCGTGATGGTTGTACGTAAGCAGTTGCAATTGGCTCTGGACCAATCGCGCGAAGGCAGGTCATCGGGTGAGAGGTGCCTGCGCCTACTTCCATATCTAAAGGTTGAACAATGGTACAGCCGACTTGGGCCCAATAATCCTGCAGCGCGAGGATCATCCCTTGAAAGGTTTTGACGTCGTATTTTTGCATAACTTTATTTGCCTACTCAGTTCGCGCGATTCTAATTGAAAAATAGTAGTTCAGTATAGCGAGTTCACTTATTCGCCTCAATCTGTGATTGCAGTAAAAGCTTTATTGATTGAATGAAAAGCGGGGAACTTATATCCTTTTGCGACAAAAAAGCTATTAACGGCGAAAAAATTATAAGTGTGAGTAAGAAGCAATGTTAGATGTTCTGTTTTTAGCGTTAGCATTAAGTATGGATGCGTTCGCGGTTTCGATTGGGCTAGGTGCAAAATTAGTTGGCCAAACCAATAAGCTGACTGCATTAGCGATAAAGGCTGGGCTGTACTTTGGTGTGGCTCAGGCTCTGATGCCATTTATCGGCTTTTTGGGTGGTCATGGAGTGCTTGGCTGGGTAGAAGGTTATGCACCTTATATCGCCTTTGTGTTGTTATTGTTTATTGGCGGCAAGATGATTTATGAGTCGTTTGTCGAAGGTATTGAAGAAGATTTTTGCCAGATCACCCATCGAGTGATGTTAACTCTGGCAATTGCCACCAGTGTTGATGCGATGGCGGCTGGTTTTAGTTTGCCGCTGCTTGATGTCGACCCATTTTTAGCCTGTGCTTTGATTGGTATTGTCACTTTCTTGTTTAGTTTTCTTGGGGTGTTTATTGGCCGAAAAAGCGGTACTTGGTTGGAAAGTAAGGCGGAACTGTTAGGTGGTTTGGTATTGATAGGAATCGCATTTAAGTTTTTATTGGTTTAGTGATCTTTAATTCATCCATTTGTCATGCTTGTCACTATACTATTTATAGACCCTATTAATAGTGAGGTGATGCGATGTTGACACGTTACGCAGGTATGACCCCAAAGAGTCAAAGTTACTTATTTACCTTTGGTTTAGCATTAACTTTAATTGGTATGATAGTCACGGATATGTGGCTGCCGATGGTGGCAGGTGCGATTATTTTAGCCGCGCTTGCGGTTGAGTCCTGGATTCGCATTTTGTACATTATTCCGATGAAAAAAGAGTTAAAGGAGCTGACGGTGCGCTTAACTCGGCTTGAACATAAATAATAGAATAATAGGCAGCCATTATTGGTTGCCTTTTTTATAGGGTAGCATTTATATTTTGAATCAGTTTAAGCCTTTTTTGATCAAAAATTGATAAGGCATGTTGTCTGTATCAACACTAAGCAGCTGATGATCCATAAAACGGCAGAAGCTTGGTATATCACGAGTGGTGGAAGGATCGTCAGCTGTAACGAGTAATACTTCACCTTCTTGCATTGTCCGGATCGTTTTTCTTACCATCATTACTGGTTCTGGGCAGCGTAATCCTTGGGCGTCGAGTATTTTGGTCGCATTTTTAGCATCAAGTGACATGGCTTATGAACTCTATAATGTGATTTGGTACGAAAGTTTATTCAAGATCATACTGGTGTAGAAGAAAAAGGCAATATGGGCTTAGCAAACTTTTATGTGTTCACTAGATTTACAAAGTGAGAAGGATATTTTTATTTTCTTGCTTCCAATCTGAATCTATTTTATTCACTTTTTTAGAATATCCGCCAGCGTGTGATCGCGTCTGGCGGTTTTTATCTATGCTTGGTTAACGTTATGACCAATCAATACTCTCACCGGCATGTTTTTCACATTCAGTTTTAACAAGGTCAAATAAAATCGCACCGGTTTTCGAGCATATCCAATCTCCATCGGTGTATTTAAAGTGATAGCCACCAGATTTAGAGGCTAACCAAATCTCATGCATAGGCTCTTGACGGTTAATAATGATTTGGCTGCGGTCTTCAAATTCGAGCATCATTACGTTGCCTGAAACATCAAAATCAATATCTGCTCCTGATTCGTCAATGGCTTCTTCAATGATGGTCATTTGAATGTCGACCAATTGGTGAAATTCGGTATCGTTCATATTGGTTAATCCTATTGCTTGGATACCCAGCTTAGTTGAAATGGGTATGGTGTTTGGCTATTGCTTTTCTTGTGTGTGGTGCGATTATAGGGGGCATTGAATTATTAATCACGATATCAAAATGAAAAAGTATATTTTAGCGCTGTTTATGCTGGCGTTAACAGCATTAGCCGGGTGCGGTCAAACCGGCCCGTTGTATTTACCTGAAGATGCGCCAAAGCCCGCTAATACTGAAGCGGTCACGATTAAAGGTTCGGATGGGAGTGTGACAACACAACCTCAAGAATCATTTGAAGTCAGCGCAGCTCAATCTACATTGCCAGAGTCTGAGCAACAAGCACAATAAGGACGAGAACATTGGATTTTTTTAATTATCAGGATGATGGTCAGCTTTGGGCTGAAGACGTCTCTCTTACACAATTAGCACAACAGTATGGTACACCTCTTTATGTGTATTCTCGTGCCACTTTTGAGCGTCATTGGAAAGCGTTTGATTCTTCAGTGGGAGATCATCCTCATTTGGTCTGTTATGCGGTAAAAGCGAATTCAAATATTGGTGTATTGAACGTATTAGCGCGCTTGGGTTCTGGATTTGATATCGTATCTGGTGGTGAGCTAGAGCGCGTGATTGCCGCTGGTGGTGATCCGAAAAAAATTGTTTTTTCTGGGGTCGGAAAAACCTCTTCAGAGATGAAGCGGGCATTGGAGCTGGGTATCAAATGTTTCAATGTTGAATCCGAACCTGAGCTTGAGCGTTTAAATAAAGTGGCGGGTGATTTAGGTGTTAAAGCACCTATTTCATTGCGAATTAACCCGGATGTTGATGCGCATACTCATCCTTATATCTCAACGGGATTACGAGATAATAAATTTGGTATTGCGTTTGATCACGCGCCAGAAGTCTATAAATTTGCCAACAGTTTGGAACATTTAGATATTCAGGGTATTGATTGTCATATTGGTTCCCAGTTAACGGATCTAACGCCTTTCATTGATGCCACCGATCGCCTATTGGCCTTGATTGATGCGTTAACTGAGCAAGGTATTAATATCCGCCACTTAGATGTTGGTGGTGGCTTGGGGGTGGTGTATCGCGATGAATTGCCTCCTCAACCATCTGAATATGCTAAAGCGTTGCTGTCGCGCTTAGATAATCGTAGTCATCTTGAGTTAGTGTTTGAACCTGGTCGTGCTATTGCCGCGAATGCGGGTATTTTATTGACGAAAGTGGAACTCCTTAAACCGACTGAGCATAAGAACTTTGCCATAATTGATGCGGCGATGAATGATTTAATTCGTCCTTCTTTGTATCAAGCTTGGATGGATATTGTTCCCGTTGTCCCTCGCCAAGGTGACGTGACAACTTACGATTTAGTGGGCCCTATTTGTGAAACTGGTGACTTTTTAGGCAAGGATCGTGAACTTGTGTTGGAAGAAGGTGATTTATTGGCGGTTCGCTCCGCTGGAGCTTATGGGTTTGTGATGTCTTCAAACTACAATACTCGCGCTCGTGCTGCTGAAGTGATTGTTGATGGTGATCAAGCACATTTGGTGCGTAAACGTGAAGAATTAACATCTTTGTGGGAACTCGAAAGTATCCTGCCGCAATAAATCTAGCAATTTACGCCCTAGGTTTTGACTGGGGTGTTTTATTTGAATAAATGAGGCGATATGCA
>JBQGON010000221.1:0-4372 GCA_052087065.1 Vibrio sp.
CCCCTTCCATACTTGCCCAAAAGACACGTTGTGGGACAGGAGAGTCAACTTTGCCTCCAGCAGTAATACTGTCAATAACCAATGAACCAGAATCTGATGACGTGATAAAAAAGACTAAGATTAGTGCGATAGAAATAATCGAAATCATATTCCCATAAGGGATATTGTCATACATATAGAACAAGGTCATAGAAATATCTGTAATTCCCTTTTCGCCAAGCACACCAATATGATTTGCAACTTGGTCGATGGCGACACCTCCAAAAATACCCATATAAATCAAGGTTACGATTGTGGGTATAAATATCACGGCTGATAGGAATGTACGGACACTGCGGCCACGAGAGATTCTCGCAATAAACATACCAACAAATGGTGACCAAGAAATCCACCATGCCCAATAGAACAGAGTCCAAGCATGCATCCATTTTTCGTCAGTACGGCCATAAGGTGTGCTTAGTGGAATAATATTTTCTACATAACCCATAAAGGTATTGGTTAGCGAAGACCATACGGTTCCCCAACAGGCAAACATGACAAACGCCAGTAGCGCGAATGCAAAGACCATATTGAAGTTACTTAAGCGTTTGACTCCACCGTCAATCCCCTTAATAACCGAGAGTACGGAAATGGCGGTGACAATGGCAATGACCAACATATCAAGCCAGATGCCAAAATGTGTTCCTAAGCTAAAGTTAATCCCACTTGAGGCTTGCTGCGCTCCCAGCCCTAAAGATGTCGCTAGACCAAACAATGTCGCAAGAACCGCCACAATATCCACAATATGACCTAACCATCCCCAAGCTCTATCACCAAAAATAGGATAGAAAACAGAACGCATAGAAAGGGGGAGACCTTTGTTATAGTGGAAAAACGAGAGCGATAATGCGACAAGCCCGAACATAGACCAGCCATGGATACCCCAATGGTATATGGTGGTGCCTAACGCGAGCGATTTTGCTTCTGGTGTAAATGGTGTGACATCAAGAGGCGTGCCGTACCAATCTGTATAATAAGCAGTTGGTTCAGCTACGCCCCAAAATAGCAAAGCTGTGCCCATACCCGCTGAAAATAGCATGGAGAGCCAAGATAGGGTGGAGTGATCAGGGGTAGCATCACGCCCGCCAATTTTGACTTTGCCAAACGGTGATATGATAAGGATGAGCCCGAAAAGGAGGAAGGCATTCATCGCCCACATGAAGAAGCTATCTGCTTGTTCAATAATGGAATTTTTGATGGTACTTAGTGTGTCTTTAGCCGTTGCTGGGTCAGCAGCGAGAACAGCAATAAGAAAAATAATGATTAGACTAGCGCTTATTCCAAATACGGCGTTATGAACATCAAAACCCCATTTTTGGATATTATCTTGTCCGACTTCATAGTCAGTGGTTTCTATACTGTATTTCTTGAATACATCTGGCATCATTTGTCGCTTTTAGTAATGACTTTATGGGCTTTACATTAAGTGTATTATTGTGATTAATTAGGTAAATCATAGATAAAACCGTCTGTAAAGCTTGCGAATGTGCAATATATCACTATACAGAATGTATCGACACCTTAGATCGTGTAAACACTACTAAATGGTTAGAATTTGCACAATCAAGTGAAGGATAACGCCCCTTAAAAGTGTTCTCGTTCAGAGTTAACAAGCAGACTTAATGTGTGTGGTAGGCAGGATAGGTATTAATGATACTTGTTCAGTCGACCTCCCCTTTACTGATCAGGGGAGGTTTGAAAGGAAAGCGATGTGAGCGCGGTGACCTGAGAGAAAGTTATTTTTCTAGGGCGGCATTGAGCCATTGATCAAATTGCCCTTTCGGTAGCGCGCCATTGATCATGTCAACACACTGTCCATTTTTGAATACCATAATGGTTGGTATGCTGCGAATACGGTAGTGAGAGGCTAACATTTGCTGCGCTTCAGTATCCACTTTGACACAGTGTATTTGCCCTTGTCGTTCTGTCGCGATATCACTAAAAATTGGCGCGAAACCTACACAGGGGTTGCACCAAGGGGCCCAGAAATCAATAACAACAGGACGAGAGCTCGTAAGCAGCGCCGTGAGATTATCACTGGTGCCTTCAATTGGCGCCGCATCGAGCAGCAATGCTTGGCATTGTCCGCATTGAGGGTTGTCTTCAATCCGAGAGTCTGGTATTCGGTTTAAGCGTTGGCAAGCTGGGCAGCGAGTAGTTAACATCGACATGAGTACGATCTGTGTTATTTAAATGATAGTTCGCATTATAGGATAAGTGCGAATGGTGGGCGAGCAAAATATAGGGTAGGTGAGCGTATGTTGATATCATTCGGCCACCTACCAGGAATGTCGCGACTGACTCTTAGACTGAATCAGCAGAGGAAGGCTTACGCATTTTGTACAGGTAGTAGATGTTTACAATTGAAATAAATGCATTGGTTGCCACAACAGGCCATGCGCCAATTAGACTGCCGTAGATACAAAATATAATGCAGCCGATGAAGTTAATAATACGCAGTTTAATAATATTTTTCATTGTGAGAGATATCGCGACCATGATCGACGCGGCGTAACCCATGATTTGAATGGTATTGAGATCCATACTTGCCTCTTGATTATCTGAATCAAATGTTGTGCTTTATTAGTCCAGACTTCTCTTCATGAGAACAACGAGGAAAGCTCCATGCCTCGAATGATGTGACTTTTTTCATGTTAAAGCGTGTGTTGTGTTAGCGGCACGGACTATAGCAGTTGTTAAAATGTCAGGAAAGGAACAAATGCGATGATAGAGATAGAAATCGATAACGCAAACGATTGACAGCGGGTGGCGCTGACATAAAAAAACCCGCAAAAGCGGGTCTTTATGCACAAAGTTGCGTTGAATTACGACTTTTTACTTTGTTGGGTGGCAATCTTATCTTGCTGGGTCAGTTCTCTGATGCGACGACTAATATCACGTCGTTCTTTCGAGATTTCTGCACTCTTAATGATGTGATCGTCAACACGATCTTCATAATCCGACTTCATGTTTTTCACTATGGCCATCATTTCTTCTTGGGTCATATTTGGGTGAAAATAGTCCATTAGATTCTCTAATAAATCGACACGCTTACGGTTATCACGCACTTTTTTTTCATTGTCGATTAATTCGCGTTTGAGTTTGTTCTTACGACGAGCCAAGCTCACGATTTCAAATACGCTGTTCATAGGTCCCTTCCCTATAGATGTCTTTTCTACTAATGATTAAAACACATAGTTTTCGCTCATAACAGCTTTTAGATCAAAGATAAGGCAAAGCTGGTTAATTGTTGTTCGACCAATGTGTGGCAAGATTGTACTTCATCACAGATGCGCTATATGATAGCGCTCCATTTATAAAGAACTCGTAACAAAATATGCATAATTCTGACATTATTGTCGGTCACAAATCGGCACCGGCTCCCGAAGAAAATGAGCATGCAGCAACCAGCCGAGTGGGCATCGCATATATCAATGAACGTGAAGAGCAAGCTTTGACCGAAATCGAATTGAATCGCGCAAAAATTGTTTTAGTTGACGAAAGTGGCAAAATCATCCAGCTGCCGACGAAGAGTGAGCATTGATACCTTTTTATAATTAGCATGACAAGGAACTCTGATGAATATGGAACTGTCGCTTATTGAAGCACGAATCATTGGCTGTTTGATCGAAAAAGCGATTACTACACCGGATTATTATCCGCTAAGCTTGAAAAGTTTAACAACCGCATGTAACCAGAAAAGTAATCGAGAGCCTGTCGTTGATTTTGGTGAGAATGAAGTGTTAGATGGCGTTGATGGCTTGATAGAGCGTCGTCTTGTTAGTGATGAAAGCAAGTTTTCTAGTGCTACGCGTAAGTATCAACATCGTTTTTGTAATACTGAATTCGGCGATCTCACTCTTACTTCACAAGAACTGGGGATCGTGTGTGTCTTATTGCTACGCGGCCCACAAACCGCAGGTGAGTTACGTACCAGAACCAATAGATTGTGTGAATTTGTCGACAGTAAAGAGACTGAAGCAGTATTAGAGCACATGGCTCATCACCATGCCTATGGTCCATTAGTCGTTAAGCTACCGCGTGAGCCTGGAAAACGCGAATGCCGTTACCAACTGCTATTTGTGGATAGTGGTGCTGCGCAATTGAATGCTGATGAGCAAAACCCACCAACAGCACCGAATGATAATGCTACAGAATTAGCATCACTAAGAGCTGAGGTTGACGAACTGCGTGCGCAAGTTGCTTTATTGACAACAACGGTCGCTGAACTTGATGCAAAGCTTGGATAGTTTATGACGGAGAAGGTCAGTCAGTGGTGGTCGGTCTATCTGATTAGAACTCGATACAATACGCTGTATTGTGGTATTACCAC
>JBQGON010000222.1:0-4343 GCA_052087065.1 Vibrio sp.
GGCGGAGCCGGCAGATTTACAGTCTGCTCCCTTTGGCCACTCGGGAACTCCTCCAAATTTTTATTTCCATTTCTACTACTTGGGAGAAATGGTGCCGACTACCGGAATCGAACTGGTGACCTACTGATTACAAGTCAGTTGCTCTACCTACTGAGCTAAGTCGGCATAAGTGGGGCGAATTCTATTGAATGATTTGGAGGCTTGCAACCCTTATTTAAAAAAAAGCCACGTTTATCGACGAAATTTAGCTTTTTAGACGAATTTTTCATCAATTCTTACACGAATATGAAATATGTTTAAGAATCTATTTTGCATTCTATCTTGCTTGTTGTATGTTCCTTTTTCTCATTAGCTGAATTGTCGAGAGAAATATGAGTCCATATTTATCTTTTGATCGCACCATGTGGGCCAACCTACGTAATGCCGTTCCGATGACATTATCTGAAGACGATCTAAAAGAGCTACAAGGCATCAACGAAGAGTTGACGATGAAGGAAGTCGCAGAAATCTACCTTCCTCTCGCGCGACTATTGAACTTATATGTGGCTGCTAGGCAAAGTCGCAATTCAGTTCTTGAAGAGTTTCTAGATAATAAAGAACAAGCTCCGCCTTTTATTATTGGCATTGCAGGTAGTGTGGCGGTAGGCAAAAGTACCACCGCTCGTTTACTGCGAGCGCTGCTTGCTCGCTGGGGAAACCACCCAAAAGTCGAACTGATTACGACCGATGGTTTTTTATACCCCAATGCGGTACTGCAAAAAAAGAATATCATGCACAAAAAGGGATTTCCTGAATCCTATGATATTAAACGCTTGGTACAGTTTGTTTCGGATGTCAAAGCGGGAGAGCCTCATGTTGTTGCGCCTGTCTATTCGCATATTACTTACGATATTACGGATGAACAAAAGATTGTGCATCAGCCCGATGTGCTGATCATTGAAGGGCTCAATGTCTTACAAAGCGGTATGGACTACCCGCATGCGCCACATTCGGTGTTTATTTCCGACTTTCTCGATTTTTCGATTTATGTGGATGCCGAAACCTCGCTGATTGAAAACTGGTACATCGAACGTTTTATGAAGTTTCGCTATGGGGCATTCAAAAAACCGGGGTCTTATTTCAGTCATTATAAAGAATTATCCACCATTGCCGCTGAAGAAAAAGCCCGGACGATTTGGGCGACCATCAACGGCAAAAATCTGGTGCAAAATATTCTGCCAACGAAAAATCGTGCGCATCTTATTTTGCGTAAAACGGACAATCACACCGTGAAAGAAATTCTACTGCGTAAATAAACCAACATTGCAGCGATATCAGAGCAAAGAGGCGCTCGCCTCTTTGCCTACTTGAAACTTACTCGTTGTTACGTAGGGAAATTTCGCCACCAATATAGGCCTCTAGACCCTGTTCGGTTTCAAGTAAAACTCCGCCATGGTCATCAATTCCTCTTGAGATCCCTGTCACTATTTTTTGTCCGATAATCAATTTTACCGGACGATCGAGAAAGTTATCGACACGATTCCAACGTTTGACAAAATCCCGCATCCCCACCTGCTCATAATCACGCAGTGCACTATCCCAAGCCTGAATCACGGCAAGAGCCAGCTGATTACGATCAATCTTATGCTCATCCGCCATAACGTCATGCAATGTTGTCCACGGTTGGTCGACTTGCTTATCACGATCTGTCATCGCGATATTCATTCCCATCCCGATAACGATATTGGCTGCGCCCCCAGTTTGCCCAGACATTTCCACTAAGATCCCGGCCAGTTTTTTATCGTGATAATAGACATCGTTTGGCCACTTGAGTTTAACGCCTTCAACACCTAGCTGCTCTAACGCTTCCACTATGGCAACGCCAACGACCAAGCTCAACCCCATGGCCGCTGCCATCCCCGCATCTAAGCGCCAATACATCGATATATACAGATTGGCGCCAAATGGTGATACCCATTTTCGTCCTCGTCGGCCCCTTCCTTGCGCTTGATACTCCGCAAGACAAACCGTGCCCGAATCGAGTAACTCAGTACGCTCGAGTAGGTATTGGTTGGTCGAATCAATAATCGGGTGCAGTTCAATCGAATTGCTCACATGGGGTTGGATACGCGCAACATCAAGCATACACAATGGTTGAGCAAGCTGATAACCTTTGCCTTGAACGCGAAAAATATCAATCCCCCACTGCTGGATTCCTTGAATGTGTTTACTAACCGCCGCCCTCGAAATGCCCAGCGAGCCACCCAGTGATTCGCCAGAATGAAACGAACCATCCGATAGTGTTTTCAATACCGTTAACTTAGCGCTATGATCTTTCATTATATGTCTCTATTGCCTGATCAAGACTGATCTCATGTTCTGGCCCCATAAAGCGAACTTCATGCTCCAGCATCACACCATATTTTTGCTTAACAACCGCACGAACTTTCGCAGCAAGCCTAACCACATCTTGCGCTGTCGCTTTTCCTTGTTGATTGACGATAACCAGAGCTTGTTTAGGATGAACCTGTGCCCCGCCAAACACTTCTCCCTTCAGCCCAGAGTGCTCAATCAACCAGCCTGCGGCTAATTTCACTCCGCCGTCCACGCTATACCCGACAATATCAGGATATGACGTCTGGAGTTGAGAAAACTGCTCGGTATCGACAATCGGGTTCTTAAAGAAACTTCCAGCGTTGCCTTGCTCATATGGGTTGGGTAGTTTCTCGCGTCGAATCTGGCACACGGCCGCAAAAATATCACGACATGTCGCATCGGCTCCTAACGCTTTCAACGGGCCATATTGAGTCTTAGGTTGCCACTGCTTAGCCAGCTTGAGCCCTACCGCGATAATAATGGCTTTACCATACAATGCTTGTTTAAAAATCGAATCTCGATAGCCAAACTGACATTCGCTTTTGGATAAACGCTTAGTGGTATAGGTTGCTAAGCATAAATAATCCACATACTCACAGACATCCTTTAACTCAACACCATAAGCGCCTATGTTCTGAATGGGAGCCGAACCTGTGCAACCAGGGATTAATGCGAGATTTTCTAGGCCAGCAATATTGTGCTGCACCGTCCACTCAACCAACTCTGGCCAATCTTGTCCTGCAGACACATGCAGATAGTGGTATTGCTCATCGTCGCGCTGCTCAAGTCCTTGTATACGATTGATTAATAACATTCCCTGATAAGGCGTCGTAAATAACACATTACTGCCTTTGCCCAGCATGTATTTCGGTACACTTTGCCATTGAGGATCGCGATATACGGCAATGAGCTCGTCGACAGATTCAGCAATCACGAGTTGCTGGCATGCCTGATCAATTCCAAACGTATGATAAGGCTGCAACGATGTATTCAGATAAAATTGCATGGCATTCTTATAATCAATTAAACTAAGGGCATTCTACAACAGATATAAAACTAGAACAGAAGCAAATGTCTACTCTACATTTCGAAACACTGCCTCCTATCAAGATTCCGTTAATAAAACGTTTTTATAAAGACCATTATCCGGGAACTAAACCCAAAAGTGATGATCTAATCATCGTTGCTTATCAATCGCATACAATAGTGGGTGTGGTGCGCTTTCGACATGTCGTCAATTACCGCTTACTGACCGGCATGGCGGTCGCTGAAGATAAACGCCAGCAAGGTTTGGGGTCAAGATTATTGCGCCACTGTCAGCAATCGGTCTTAACTCAACAAGACTACTGTTTTGCTTATCAGCATTTAGAATCGTTTTATCGGCAGACTGGCTTCACAGTTATCACAGCCGATGAGCTACCAGCGGAACTCAAAACCCTCTATTTGCGTTACACTGAACAAGGTAAATCGCTCATTCCTATGCGTTACCTCGGTAATAATGCATAGATTCATGAGCTTTTATAGCCATAAGTTGGATGGATTTGGTAGAATGCTAGGTCCGCAATTTTGCACATATAAGGTAAAGCATCCCTATGATTGCTCGTAGACATCCTGTCAAAAAGCTTCCAGCGATCGCGCTATCTCCAGAAAATTTTCAAGTTCTTTTGTCCGCAAAAGACTATCGCGCGAATCTGATTGAGTTAATACGCCACGCAACTCAACGCATTTATATTGTCGCTCTGTACTTAGAAGACGATGAAGCTGGCCGTGAAATTTTGACAGAAATATATGAGGCAAAGCAGCGTAACCCTGGCCTAGATATACAGATTTGTGTCGATTGGCATCGTGCGCAACGTGGGCGAATCGGTGCAGGTAACACGCAAGGTAACTCGGCAATGTACGCAGAGTTTGCTAATAACTACGCACACAGCATTCCGACCTATGGAGTACCTGTTCGTGGCAGAGAGGTCTTTGGGGTACTTCATCTT
>JBQGON010000223.1:0-4334 GCA_052087065.1 Vibrio sp.
TCAGAAATGAAAACCATTTTTGTAAGTTTTTTTCATGAAGGTTATGTTAAACAACACATCGCCCTCCCCTCATGATTTATTTGCTAAAAAAACGAGCGTTTAGGCAACGCTCGTTTCTTGGCGACTCTCACATCAGATAGTAGATTTAATGGGCTTGATCCCAATTATCACCATGCCCAGCCTCAGCAATGAGTGGCACCGCTAGCTCTGCGGCCGATTCCATCAGTTCTCGGACTTTACTTTCAATCTCATCTAAATGATCTTCTTGTACTTCCAACACCAGTTCATCATGAACTTGCATTAAGAGGCGGACACGACCATCACCTTCTTTTTCGACCCACTCATCCACCAGCAACATCGCTTTTTTGATAATATCTGCGGCTGTACCTTGCATTGGTGCATTAATCGCCGCCCGCTCCGCGGCTTTACGACGCATCCCATTGCGCGACGAAATTTCTGGTAAGTGTAAACGACGACCATAAATAGTTTCTACATAGCCTTGATTCGCGGCCCGACTACGAGTGTCTTCCATATACTGCATCACACCTGGGTAACGTTCGAAATAGGTGTCCATATAGTGCTGTGCTTCATGGCGAGGAATCCCTAACTGTTTCGCCAAACCAAATGCACTCATGCCATAGATCAAACCAAAGTTCACAGCTTTAGCCTTACGACGCTGCTCGTGAGTCACTTGGTCAAGTGTCGTGCCGAGAATTTCAGCGGCCGTCGCAGAGTGGATATCTTTACCCTCTTTAAATGCCGACAACAACGCTGCATCCCCAGATAAGTGCGCCATAATGCGTAACTCAATCTGCGAATAGTCGACCGCCATGATTTTATAACCATGCGGAGCAACAAATGCTTGACGGATCCGACGCCCTTCTTCATTACGCACCGGGATATTTTGCAAGTTTGGCTCAGTAGAGGACAACCGCCCCGTTGCCGTGACCGCCTGATGATAAGACGTATGGACACGCCCCGTTGCCGCGTTGATCATTTTCGGTAGCTTATCGGTATAAGTCGATTTAAGCTTCGCCAATCCGCGGTATTCAAGAATCACCGCTGGCAATGGGTAATCTAAAGCTAACTCCTGAAGCACTTCTTCGTTCGTTGAAGGGGCGCCCGACGGCGTTTTTTTCACGACTGGCAACTCCATTTTATCAAACAGAATCGCTTGCAACTGCTTTGGTGATCCAAGATTGAACTCTTGCCCAGCAATGTCGTACGCTTTTTGTTCCAGTTCATCAAGACGCTGCGCCAATTCCTGAGATTGCGCGCCTAAAACCATGTCATCAATCAACACGCCCGTGCGCTCCATACGCGATAGCACCGGCACTAACGGAATCTCGATGTTGTTATAAATGGTTTCCAGTGAGTCATCACCTTCCATTTGCTTTTGTAGCATATGATGCAAACGCAGCGTCACATCCGCATCTTCTGCCGCATAAGGTCCAGCCGTATCTAACTCGATTTGATTGAAGGTTAACTGTGCTTTGCCTTTTCCGGCAATTTGCTCGAAAGAAATACAACTGTGCTGCAAAAAGCGTAATGCCAAACTGTCCATATCATGCTTACCACCGACACTGTTATACACATAAGAGGCCAACATGGTATCGTGCTTAATGCCTTGCATATGGATATCATAACGAGCTAGCACACTCATATCATATTTTAAATTTTGACCCACTTTGGCAAGATTGGCATCTTCTAACAGCGGTTTTAACTGCGCTAAAACCCAGCTGCGTTCCAGTTGTTCTGGTGCATCGAGATAATCATGCGCCACAGGGACATAGGCAGCCAGTCCTTCTTCAACCGCAAAAGACACGCCGACTAAATTGGCCACCATATAATTTAAGCTATCTGTTTCCGTATCAAACGCGATGACATCTGCCGAGGTTAATTTGTCTAACCACTCGCTGAACGTTGCTTTATCCAAAATGGTCACGTACTGGCTACGATCAATCTTAGCGGCACTGGCTTGAATCGTTTTTTTATCCGAGGTTTGGTAGCGACTAGCATTGGATTTTTCATTCGCAACCACAACCCCATCGCCGCCATCTAATAACTCAGCAAGCCACGATTTAAAGGCCATTTTTCCATACAGCTCAATCAATGCATCAACATCTGGTTTTGTCTTACCTAAATCATTAGGGGCCAGTGCCATCTCAACATCAAGTTTGATTGTCGCTAACTCATAAGACAGCTCGGCTTCCGCTTTGTTATCAATGAGCTTTTTCGCCATAGTTTTTGAACCACGGAAACCTAAATCGGCAATCGCATCAAGATTGTTATACAGATCGGTCAGCCCGCCAATCCCTTGTAATAGTGCGGTCGCCGTTTTGGCGCCGACGCCAGGCACTCCAGGAATGTTATCGACTTTATCTCCCATCAACGCCAAATAATCGATGATCAACTCTGGTGGAATACCGAACTTATCAACAACCCCATCGCGATCCATCACAACATTGGTCATGGTGTTGATTAATGTGACATTATCATCAACCAACTGAGCCATATCTTTATCGCCGGTACTGATCAATACGGGCATGCCTGCTTGAGAGGCCTGTGATGCCAGCGTTCCAATCACATCATCAGCCTCAACCCCATCATGACAGATCAACGGCAACCCTAGTGCTTTAATAATCGCGTGTAGTGGCTCGATTTGACAACGCAGCTCATCGGGCATTGAGGGACGATTGGCTTTATATTCGGCATACATCTCATCACGAAATGTCTTTCCTTTTGCATCAAAAACCACAGCGATACGCTCAGAAGAAAACTGACGCATCAAACTTCGGACCATATTCACAACGCCAAAGACCGCATTCGTGGGAATATCCCCATTACTCATTGTGCTTGGGTAAGCGTGAAATGCGCGGTAAAGATAAGAAGAGCCATCAATCAAAATCAGCGGATTGTCAGGTATGCGAGCCATAATTGTATGTTGTCCAAATGAGAAATCGGTTTATAACGTAAGAATGCCACGACTGCTCTTGGGTTTCCATTGACAACCTAACAACCGCATAAATTTTTCTCGTTCAATTATTCCACAAAACAACCCCCTCCTGTGGATAACTCTGTTCATACTTTTTATCCACTGGTTATTAAAACGTCTTTAACACCCAGAGATCAACAAATAACTAATTGAAAATAAAAAGAATAATTATAGATCAAGACCAAAGAAAAGGATCTTTTCCTGATCAAGCACTGTGGACAATATATTGGCATCTTATTTTGATTATCAGAGGTAAGTCAGGATCTTATTGCGGAAGGTTTGTTCAACCTGCTGCGATCATAAGAAACCTGTGCAGAAATTTAGCAGGATAAATGGAAAAGGCATAAAAAAAGCGACACCCGAAGATGTCGCTGAGCTATATAGGATAAACAACCGACTGAGTCACTTTTCCCGAAAGCCGAATATACACTGGAAGCAATGTGAGCAATGTCATGCCAAAAAGAATATTAGACGCACTATTTTGCAAAGCAGTGATGAGACGTTATACATCGAATCATCATAGTGGCCTTATCCCTCAAGACAAATGTAATAATAACTATTCTCATTTAATTATCAAGCAATAAATGATAAATATTATCATTCAATATTTATCTTCTCGGTAAAAAGCGATCTCATCCACACTTTTCTCAACACCTATACTATCGCAACGCAAAAAAACCAGCCTCTTACGGCTGGTTTTTTCTGTGGCATCGTTATTCGTTTTCTATTCTTCAGATTTTAAATGTTGAGCCTTGTGTGCATGCTCTTGAGCAAGCCATTCGGCAACATCTTTCGCAAAATACGTCAAAATGCCATCGGCTCCGGCACGTTTAAAACACATTAAAGATTCCATTACCGTTTCTTTTTCTTTGAGCCAACCATTCATAATGGCAGCTTTATGCATCGCATACTCGCCAGAGACTTGATACGCGAAGGTAGGAACCTGCAGTTCTGTTTTAACACGGCGAACCACATCAAGATAAGGCATTCCCGGTTTCACCATGACAGAGTCCGCGCCCTCATTGATATCCATGGCAACTTCGTGCAAGGCTTCATCACTGTTTGCCGGATCCATTTGGTAATTTTTCTTATCCGCGCCTTTTAAATTAGACGAAGAGCCTAATGCATCGCGAAATGGCCCATAGTAACAAGACGCGTATTTTGCCGAGTACGCCATAATTTGCGTATTAATATGCCCAGCATCTTCAAAGGCGGCACGTATTTTACCAATTCGACCATCCATCATGTCTGATGGTGCAACGATATCCACACCGGCGTCTGCGTGAGACAACGCTTGTTTAACCAGCACTTCAGTGGTGATGTCATTTTGCACATAGCC
>JBQGON010000224.1:0-4324 GCA_052087065.1 Vibrio sp.
TAGCTCTTCACGCCGTTTAGCACAGCAATTAAATGTATCACGCAATACCATTCTGCGCGTTTACGAACAATTGAATGAAGAAAGCATTTTAGTCTCGATTGAGCGTAAAGGGTATTTCGTCAATCCTAGTTTAGATATCCCACCAGCATCAACATCCCATGTAACGCCAATATCGCCAACACCTGAGACTGCTATCGCTTGGTCAGATTTTTTTAATACCGATAATGCACTCGCGCCACATACCGCTAAACACTTCAAGCATTACAACTATCAATTTGTCAGCGGTATGGTCAATACACAATTGTTCCCTGTCGCCGAATGGCGTAAATGTAGCTTGCAGTCTCTCAATCGCATCAACCATCAATTGTGGACCTCCAAACCGAATGACAACTCAGAACTGATTGAACAAATTCGTACCCGCGTGCTTACCCGCCGCGGTATATTTGTCGATTCATCGCATATTGCTGTGACATTAGGTTGTCAAAACAGCCTTTATTATCTTGCCAAGTTATTGGTTTCTAAGAATACAACAGTGGCCATAGAAAACCCCGGTTACCCAGAAGCATTCCATCAATTTCAAGCGCAACAAGCCCACATATTGCCGATTGATGTCGACGAACATGGCTTGCAAGTCGATGAGCGACTCAATCAATGCAACATGGTCTACACAACGCCCAGTAATCAGATGCCTACGACGGTACGCTTAGCTCCCGAGCGGCGCCAACGGCTCGTAGCACAAGCCGAACAACATAATTTTTTAATCATCGAAGATGATTTTGAGCATGATATCAGCTTTTTAGAATACTCCAGCCCAGCGCTAAAAAGCGATTATCCCAGTGACCGTATCATTTATATTTCGAGTTTCACGTCAACCATCGCTCCCGGTTTGCGCATTGGTTATATCGTCGCGGCGCCGCCTTTAATCGCACAAATTAAAGCTTTACAGTTACGTACACATAGTTGCCCGCCGAAAAATAACTGTCAAACATTAGCGCTATTCATCAGTTTTGGGTATTACGACGCACTGTTAGAAAAGATCAGAAAACATTATCGCGAAAAGTTACTAACGATAGAAAAAGCCATGAATTACTACTTCCCTCAATCAGGGGTCACGCCATCACTCGCAGGAACCGCTTTTTGGGTCAATTACAAAGCAGAATTCAACGCTAAACAATTAGAAATACTGGCCGAGCAACAAGGTATCTTAATTGATAACGGCGCACACTATTTCTTTGAACATCCCAAAAACAACTGTTTTCGATTAAGCTTTCAATCGATTGAAACTCAACATATCCGTGATGGTATTCGTCAACTATCAAAATTAGCCAAGCAAGTCATGCCGATTGCTCGTATTGAAGAATGCCAAGCACCACATTTAACAGGTTCGCAAATTAAAGCATTGTTATTAAATCGAACCTTACTGAGTAAGGATTGTTTTAACATTCCCTACCGAATATCCTTTTTGGCGGGGAGTAAAATGACCGGAGTGTCTGATAGACCCAATGACACTGACGAAGGATATTGGTGGGTAGAAAACGACAAATTTATCTATCAATGGCGTAACTGGCAGTTTTCAGATATCCGCTACATCACCATCGTTGTCGAAAACGGGGAACTTAAACGTTTTGATGAAGATGGGTATTTTATTGGTGAGGCGCAATTTATCGACGATAACTCAAACAGTATTAAGTTCATCAATCACTACCTCTAATGTGACGTTAGAAATTGTCCCTCATAAAAAAACAAGCCTTGCCTCGGACTTGTAACAACCACAGCATGCAATAAAAAAGCCACTCACAGGATGAGCGGCTTTGAGTCAAAAAGTTTCAATACTACAAGTTGCTTGCTAACTGTTCGCTGGCTGGTGCACTCCAGCTTAGAACCACTTCAGTGCTACCGTAGTAGTCGGAAACGGTTTGGTTCAACCAACCACGCACTTGATTTAAAGACACGAACAAGCTCAATCTGTCATAAGGCAATTTTTCTCCGTTTGCTAAACGGGTGTTGCTACTGGCCATGGCAGAGATAATACCCACTAATTCACCGCGACTGTTAAATGCCCCGCCGCCACTCATACCTTCACGAATCGGTGCGTCGGTCACACTCGCTTGACAGTTTTTAAAATAACTGTGGTTTGCAAAATTTAGATCCAAGCGATACTTCCCTTCACCCTTAAGCAAGTTGCCAGTGCCATCCTTACCATAAGTCGTGATATTTTCATTGGTGTAAACCAATCCCAAGTCTGGCAATAAAGCACTGCTGTTATTGCTTTTGACAATCGCGATGTCGCATTGTGGGTGATAGGCAACCACACTATCCCAGTTTAACTTAGCCACATGCGCAGCGGTCAGGCTTAAATCACGGGTTAATGGCACACTAGAGCCGAATCCTTGATAGAGTAATGGAATGCCAACCATTTCATAATCGATGGCAGGTGTCATGGCACTATTGTCGACCTGAGTGAGTGGGCCGTTGCTACTCGCACATCCGACCGTTAACAAAGTCAACAAGCTCAAGACAGCCGAACGATAAATTTTAGATGTAGAAATCCGAGAGCAAAACATAAGACACCTCATGTACTCAAACAATGGCAAATAAAAACAGACTTAAGAGATGCGCATCTCGGAATGGTCAAGAAGTACAATGTGTGATGTTCTTGACTTGATTGAATTGTATCGCTAGACGGAGAGATTACAATCGGCTGCCAAACGAACAGCCATAAAGGAGTAGACGATAAAAAAAACCACTTTCTCAATTATGAGACAACAAGCAACGACCCTATGAATGTAACTTGTTGACTATATAGACGACAGTTCTAATGCTATTGTCATTTATGCTAATAAAGGGGTATAAATACTCCATAAGGGTAAACTAATAAAACTATCCATTAGAGTTAGTCCTAAACCAGAGACGCCAGCACAATTCACGCCTTTCCTCGGCCGAAGCTCTCCTATAGATAGCGAATTACCATAACCCTAAGTTCGCTCGGTCAATCAGAGATGATTGACAACAGATGTCAGCGCGAACGGTCAAACCAAATACTCATAGCTATTTTTTAGCCGCATAAAAAAATCCCCTCAGAGTACTCTCCGAGGGGATACAAAGGTGTATTTTGCTGAGTAATAGTGACCTATTATCTTAGCAATTATCGACCTAAGTAGTTCATTAACCATCGCATTGCTGGACGTGGTGACCCATCATCATAAATCAAGCCACTGCCATCAACCCAAGTTCTGCCGACAACATATCCCCAAAGGGTAATCCCTGCTACCGCATCAGAATTATAGAATAATGGGAACTGCTGCTTCATAACGTTCAGTTGTTCCTGATCGTTAGATTTTGCCACATCATATTCAGAAATATAGATCGGTAACCCTAGCGCTGCGATTTTATTGAGATTCGTTTGCAATTGAGAGACTGAGAAATTCTCTAAACCATGCGACTGTAGCCCGATGGCATCCACAACCCCAGCTTGGACTGCTGGTTTTGCCATCGCAATGAATTCATCAGTATTCCAGCTTAGAACATTATAATCATTGAGAATCAATGTCGCACTCGGACAATATTTATGGGCAAGTTGGAATGATTTAATGATCCAGTCATTACCAAATGCACGTCGAGCATAGTTTGCTGGAGCATGGCCAGGTGTCGCTTCGTTAACGACATCGATCATTTGAACATCAGGATAACGATTACAAAAATCGCGGATCCACTCTTCAATTTCACCAGCCTGCTCTGATGGGCTCAAATTATCGATCCAAGTTGGATATTGACTACCCCATACAAACGTGTGTTGTTTAAATGGGATGTTATGCTGTTTAGCATAATTGTAAGAGGCATCGATACCACTCCAGTTATACACATCACGAGTTCTTTCAACTGAGCCCCATTTGCCTCCATTTTCCGGCGTAATCTGGTCCCAATATTGAGAGAAATCACCACGTACCTGTCCTGAAGTCGTAATATTACCGACGAATTTTTTCCCACCATTGCCGGGATTACCAGGATCGCTAGGGCTACCACCAACATCAGTAATGCTCAGATCATCGACAAAATAGGCAGCTCCGCTGTGGTCGGATTCAATGATAAAGTGTTCGAATGGAGTCCCTGATTGAGTATATGAACCTTTTAACTCAGTCCAGCTATAATCATTGACTCTAGCACTAGCAACACGGGTATATTCATTCGTTGTTGAAGTATCCGCATCATCCGTTCGCTTACCGGTTAGATTAACAGTGGCACTTTGAACACCAGGTGCTAATTTTACCCATACAGAGACGTCGTACTGCTTTCCATTAACGAGTGGTGCAGGTTTATACGTAAT
>JBQGON010000225.1:0-4271 GCA_052087065.1 Vibrio sp.
CACTATACCGCCTACCGTAAAAGTCTCCTGCCAATTAGTTGTGGGGATACAGGTATGCCGACTTCTTTAGGTAATACGCTTTATATCGATAAGCCTGAGCGTATTAACGACTTTCAACTTAAGATCTCTACCATCGATGGGGTGTATTCTGCACGTACACCATTAAAGTTTGAGGGGGCTATTTCCTGTTGTTATCCCATTAATTTACAAAGTAAATATCAGATACATTAAAAAATATGCCCCGCACGAAATCCAAGCTTACCTATACAAAGCCATAAGAAATGAACAAACTAGAAAGTCTACTCATTTAATTTTTCCAATCTCTTGGGGAAAACCTTCCAACAAGCAATGTAATTAATTTCAGGCATACCTAGCTGTATAAGCTTGTTCAGCGCTTTAATCATAGCGCAAGTTACTAAGCTCAAAATTGTAATTTCTCACCTAATAATTACCACTGGATATATAGCTGTTTCTGATAACGAGCGTTTATACTAGCCTTATTCCCATAAAACAGTTTCTTCTACTGGTGGGTAAGCGGGCGGACGCTTGAAGCATATAGCATCATGGCAACGCCTTATACCCTAAACTTCATCTCCAGATATTTCGATGATTTTTCTGCTCGTCTGATTAAGAGGTTGGGAGCGACTGAAGAAGGCGTTGTATTTGATAGCTCAGTCTACATAAATGATGGCAATACTACTAACTGGTTTCTCGACTGACGGCTGTATTGATGCGAGTAATGTTTAGTGGATTCAAATAGCGTACTCACACTGTTGAGAGGGTTGACCGATAAAATAGCTCAATCAAGAAACAAAATGTTGTCACAACTTTTAAGTTCTGAATTTGTAGGTTCAATAGTGCTAACCAAACCTACCAAAAAATATGGCCAACTAATGGGGCAACCAATACTGTCACCATTCCTGCTATCATCATTGCTATGCTAGCAATGACTCCCTCAGTGTTACCAAACTGAAATGCTTTCGCAGTGCCAGCTCCATGGGCTGATGCTCCCAAACTCACTCCTTTACCCAGTCGAGAGCGAATAGACAATACCGTCAATATAGACTCTCCCACTACCATACCTATGACTCCAGTAATTACCACGAATAATGCGGTTAAGTCGATTTGCCCTCCAATTAATTTGGATGCTTCAACAGCAAAAGGGGTTGTTATTGAACGCATAGCTAAACTTCGTTGAAGCATTTCAGATAAATCAAATAACCGAGCTAGCATCACTGTACTTGTGACAGCCACGATGACTGAGGTGGATACGCCAACCACCATAGATAACCAGTGTCGTCGGATCAGATCACGGTTATCATACACCGGTATAGAAAATGCCACCGTTGCCGGGCCTAGCATCCACATCAGCCAATGAGAATCTTCCATGTATGAGTTGTAAGGAATTTTGAACGCTACCACCATAATGATTAATAAAACCGGAGCGAGAAATAATGGCATCAACAAAATATTTTGCTTGCGTCGGTAAAAATACTTGCTGAAATAATAAAATATCAGTGTCATAACCAAACAAAAAAGACCGACTCCGTATTGCCCCCATACCTCCATTTAAGACTCCATATCTTTTGCTAAAAGGATCTGATTACAACTTCGTTTGCGGCGCGCAAGCTTTAGCTCAAATCGATAAACTCGGTCAATGACTAACGCCGTAGCTGCGATAACAATAATGGTACTACTCAGCAACACCGCAAAAATTTTCAGCCCCTGATGTACCACTAAAGATTGGTAATTCACAACGGCCACCACAGCAGGTACAAAAAAAAGTAACATTTCCGCCAGCAGCCAAGTTGCCCCATCGCGTAACCAATTAACATTGACAACTCGAGCCAACAAAAGCAGCAAAAGCAATAACATCCCCGTTACATTAGCAGGTATGGGTAAATGAAACTGTCTGACTAAATAATCTCCTGCCAGCCATATCAGTGACAAAATAACTATCTGTAAAACAGTAAAAAAGCACCTTACCATGACCCACCTCGCATCATATCTTTGAACGTCATCACATTATAGAGACAACAATTACCTTCATAAAATGAATTATAATTATTAAAACTATGCCAATATGGCATGATAGAGTTGTAGTTAGTAGTTTTGAGGTTCCCAAATGGATATAAAAGCTTTACGTTACTTTGTAACATTGATTCAACATCAAAGCTTCACGCGTGCTTCAGAAGCTCTATTTGTTACTCAACCAACCATCAGTAAGATGATTAGAAACTTAGAACAATCGTTAAACCAGCCACTTATTCAGCGGGATGGAAGAAGGTTTTGGTTAACCGATGCAGGGGAAATCGTTTACGCAAGAGCATTACAAGTAATTGATACGATGGAACAGCTTAATGCGGAGCTGGATGACTTGAATCATCTAGAGAGGGGTCATCTTCGCTTGGGGATCCCACCTATGGTTGGACATCTCTATGCGGGAATAATACGTCGCTATAAACAACTGTACCCTAAAGTAGAATTAACCATCTTAGAGTATGGGGGAAGAAAGATAGAGCAAGCTTTAATAAATGGCGAAATGGATGTTGCGATCACTATGTTACCGACGCATACCGATCATGCAATTACATTTCTACCTTTGGATAGGTACCAAATACAGGCTATTGTACCAAATAATGGTAAGTGGCAGAACAACAACTTGGTTTCTTGGCATGATATAAGAGATGAACCCTTCTATATGTATACTAAAGACTTCACTCTCAGCGAATATATCCTTCAGCGTTGCCACCAAGCTGGATATACACCTCAGATTTCAGCACGAAGTAGCCAATGGGACTTTTTAGTTGCACTAGTCAAAAATGGCAGTGGCATTACCTTTCTTCCACAGCCACTATGCCATCGAATCCTCGACACGGAAGTTTTAGTAAAAACCATTTCAACCTCAATGGACTGGCGGCTAGGCCTCATTTGGCATTCAGAGCGGTATATCCCAAAAACAGCGACAGCTTGGATCGAGCTATGTAAACAAGAAAAAGCGATCCAAACAAATAAAACGCCTATCCTTTAAACTAAAGAAATGAACACGATATACCCAAATGACTTCAAGATGCAGATTTCAGAACGTTGTCACTGATACTAGTTCAAGGAAATAATGCAGCGGAATAGTAAGCTCTTTTCAAGTTATTTGACGCAGAAATTGTGTCAGTGACGCGCTCCCGAAGCGCGAGTTGTCTTGACTCACCGCCTTTGTTAACGCTTTTTGATTTAGAACCAATAGATCTGTATATCGTTGCCGCGTCTGAGAGCCAAGTCATTCTCGCCAAACCAAGCATCTCGCGGTTATTTGCGTATAGTAGATACGGCGTTGAAAACTCTAGCCAGTGAATTATTGGAAAAGCATAAGCTTGGACGCAAACTATTTAAAGAAGTGCACAAATGGCTTTCAGATCTAGGCATCTACTTCAAAGAAGGTACCATCGTTGACGCAACTATTATTGAAGCCGCTAGCTCGACCAAAAATAAAGCAAAATCACGTGATCTAGAAATGCATCAACCCAGAAAGGAAATCAATGGTTCTTTGGGTTAAAAGCACATATTGGAGTCGATGTTAAACGTGGTTTGCTACACAGTGTCAACGTCAGTTTAAAACTGACCCACTTATCAGCGTTATCGCCGAAGTAAAATTGCCCCCCGTAATTAATTTTTGCTTTCAGACCTTCCCAGAACTGCTGGTATGGTTCCAGCCGCCTTATTACCGCGTAATCGATAGCTTTCGCCGCTGATCTGTATGATGAGTGAGTGATGAAAAAAACTATTGAGTAGTGCCGCCGTCAACGTTGTATCGTCAGTGAACGCACTTGACAATTGAGAGAAAGGCAAGTTACTGGTCACGATAATGTTGCCTTGCTGATTATCGGGCCCGAGTCTTCTTTGGGTTATAAATCCATCAAAGTAAGCTCGCGCCCTGATTAATGTTGAATTAAGTTCTGCTGTACATAAGCGTTTTGTTCAGGATCTGCATCGACTAATGCGACCAACTATCCAATAACACGCGTTTGGCACTTTTATTCACTTTTAAAAAGTATTAATTCAAATCAATTGACACTATCGAGCTTTAGTAGGCCTTTTGCACTAACCAATAAATGTCCAAATGAACGCTAGTAGATTTTTTTAAAGCGTTTTAAGGTCAATGATACTTCGTTCATTGAATGAACAATTTAAGCTGGCGCTTGACCGCCAGTTCGCGAAACATTCGTGAGCTTACGAGAAGATAGTGTACATAGGTATTAAGAAGCGGCTCTGGCCGA
>JBQGON010000226.1:0-4228 GCA_052087065.1 Vibrio sp.
TTAAATAAACTTGTTCTCAGAGATAAATGCGTTATAAGGATTAATCATCAGAGCATATCCTGCACTAGTTAATGCGTTATCTCTAAGCAGAAAGTAAGTCTATATCTGCACCCCACTATTCAATTACACATTTTCTATTACAGGATATTCATTAGTGAAATTTAAATTAAGCAGTGGCATTTTATGCTTGTCATTAATATCAGCGATGAGCCATGCAGCGATTCCCTACCAAGATAAAACCTACCAATACACACAGCCAAACGGTGAGGTAATCACCTTACACATCGATGGTAACGACTATTACGCCGAACAACGTACCAATTCTGGGCGTTTGGTTATCTATGATGACAAGCTCAAAGGCATGGCGTATGCCAAAGTATCGCAAGATGGAGCAGAACTGCTATCAACTGGCGAGCTCGCCACAGCAACACCCTCTGCAAAGCAAAACGCGATAACCGCATCAAAAGTGGCGAAACACTATAAAAAGCAACAAGGCTTATCCCGTGCTATGCGCGCCAAACTCGCGGAACAAGCACATGAGCAGCGCTTACACCCGACGAGCCGCAAACATGCTGACTTGTTATCGTCTAAACTTTTAGCGACCAACAGTGATCAACATGTCACCGGTAAAATTCGCGGATTGACCGTGATGATCCAGTTCCCAGATGAAGCCGGAACAATGAGCCGCGCTCAAATCAATAATTATTTAAACGCAGACAACTATACCGAATTTGGCAATAAGCAATCAATCCGCGGCTATTATCAATCGGTATCGAATAATAAAGTCGATTATACCAATACCGTCGTCGGCTATTATACTGCCAAACATAATAAAGCTTATTATACCAATGAAAGTTTAGAGTTTTCATTACGCGCTCGTGAACTTATTACAGAAGCTCTTCAATGGCTTGAATATCAGCAAGGCTTCGACTTCTCAACGCTATCAACCAATAGTCGTGGCGAAATTCGTGGACTGAACTTCTTTTACGCAGGTTCATCTGGCAATTCTTGGTCAAAAGGCTTATGGCCTCACATGGGCTGGCTGTCCCCGCAATTTTGCGCCGATGGCGTATGCACCAGCAAATACCAAATCACCGATATGTCTGACAGCTTATCGATTGGTACCTTTGCTCACGAATCTGGTCACTTGTTATTTGATTGGCCCGATTTGTATGACTACGATGGCAGCTCAGACGGTTCCGTCGCGAGTTACGGTATCATGGGATACGGTGGCGTAGGCTACCGCTCGATGTATCAGCCCACTCCGCCTGTATCACCACTGCGTGATTTGGTTGGCTGGGAAACCGTCACAGAGTTAAACCCTAAAGTCGATCCTAACGCCCCAACCGGCCGACTATCTTTAACCAACATGAGCCACCAAGAGTATAAATGGACCAATCCAGCAAGTGCGGGCGGTGAAGCATTTTACCTCGAAGCGATCAATCAACAAGGACAAAACCGCGAACAGCTCGGTTCTGGCCTGGCGATTTATCACATTGATAATAATGGCGATCGTGACAACGAATGGCATCCATACATTCAAATGGAACATGCCGACGGCCGACGCGACCCAGAAAACGGGGTCAACCGTGGTGATGCAGACGACGTATATCACCAGTACGGCGAGTTCACGGCAACCTTGCCGAACGCTCTTCGCAATGGCGGCACCAATTCATTATGGTGGGATGGCAGTGAATCGGGATTAACCATTACCGATGTCTCACAACCGGGGCAAACCATTTCATTCCTCTCGAGCGCGTCTAACGACGACAGTGGCACACCAGGTGACGGTAGCGGAGACAACTCTGGCGGTGGTAATGGCGATAATGGCGAAAATCCGGATACCGGCGCTCTCGTTTATGCGGGTAACATCGAACCTTATTCTTACGTTATCGAACCAAATGGTAGCTATTTCCAAGTACCACAAGACCAAACATTGAATATTTCCTTAACTGGCGCCGCGAATACCGACTTCGGTATCGGACTGTATCAGTTAATCAATAATCAATGGCAACCAGTTGCGGCCTCACAGACCGAAGGCACATCATCGGAGTCAATCCGTTATAATGCGCCGGCTGGCTACTACTACGTATTAATTGCCGCCTATCAAGGCTCTGGTCAATACAAGTTAACCATTTCTCAATAGTGGACCTTAACTTTTCAAAAAAAGCGGCACGTCCCAAGCCATTGCGCTTTGGTGGTGCTAATAAAGGAGAGCTTTGCTCTCCTTTGTTTTATGCGTCCATCACATACATTTTGGAAAACACCAATCTCTTTTTGTATGACCGAAACATGGATGGCGAGAGAGATTGTTCGTATATTGAGGAAATCCAAGTTAGTATTGTAACTTACTGATAATAATAATTTTCAAGGAAGAAAAAATGACTCAAGATGAACTTTTAGAACGAGCACTGCGCTACCGTGCCACAATCCATCAACCACACGCTATCAAAGCATACTTGGCTGCACAATAAATACTTAGGGGAGAAGGATGAAAATAGGCGTGATAGGCTTAGGTGGTATTTTTGAGGGGCTTATTCTCCGGCACTTCAACAGTTACACTCTTCTGATTTGATTTTATATGGATTTGACCCTGATCCTGCGCGTAAATTCAAAGGCATGATTCACTGTGAGAGTTTGGAAGCGCTGTTAGCACAGTCATTAGACACCGTGCTGATATTAACACCACCTGCACTGCATTTAGATATGATTAAAACCTGCCTGTCGGATTCTCAGTGTCCTCGTATCATCGTGGAGAAGCCAGTCGTAGCAAATTTAGCGCAACTGGCAGAACTCAGGCTGTTATTTAAAGATGCCAATCATGCTCAGCGTCTGCTCGCATTAGATCACTGGATGTGTCGCGATGGCATACAGCGTATTTTCACCTCAGGTGTCGATAATCGTGAGAATTCGACGCAGACTTGGAGGCCATTGCAGCCTATTGATGATTCGATACAACCGATAACTGTCGCTCAAATTACAAAAGTCGAGGCTTTTTTAGTGGAGCAAAGTGGTTTTAACGGCCAAGGTGAGCCTGTTGCACTAAATTTTGCTACTGGGGAAATAGATAAGCGCTTATTTCAGCATCCAGACGGCGTGATCTTAGATATCGGCACACACGTTCTAGCGATGATAAGGGAGTTACTCGCAGGATTTGGTATGGCGGATGCACCACTGAGTCTACACGTCGATTTGTCTGAAGACCGATTACGCCAGCCCATTGCTGTTGGTGATGTGACCACCGCAGAAGGTCATGCGATTCTATCCGGATATTGCGGTTCTATCCCAATTAGCATAGAACTCAATAAGTATGGTGGACCTTTAGGCGGTCAAAAAGGCATTAACCTTTATCTCGATGATGGACGCGTGATCAGTTTGGATCGCAATGGTGATGATGATGTCGTCACATTGCTTAATCAGCAGCAAAGTCTCCAGTGGCAACATAAAGGGGCGTTGTATCTTCATTGTGTGAGAGAGGTTGTTTTAAATCAAGATTTGGCAGGCGATTCGTTCAAGGCCATCACACAGCGCCGCATAGAAGAAGTAGAGAGCCTCTTGTTACTGCAACAGAGCTTGCGTGGTATTCATTAGCGTTATCTATCTATGTTGCCGAGCAACCCTCGAACCAAAAAGTAACGAGCTTTGATGTTGCTTAACGATATCAATCAAAATAGAAACGTTGCGTTATTAGTGTCAGACAAACGAGCTTGTTCAACTCCATATTTCGTTAACTATTTCTATCGCTCCAGCAGTTTAAATTTTCTGGATCCACATCTATGTTTAGCGAATTTTTGCCTTCTGGGCAGGTTTTTACCTGTCACTATTCAATGATATGCTCATCAAACTTCTTATTACTATGGGGTTCATGCATGCAACAAAAAAATAAGTTGGCAGGAGCGATGGTTGTTCTAATCATCGGTGGAGTCTCGCTGGCAACATCATTATCTTACGTCGGTAATAGCTTAGAAAAAAGCATAACCTTTTTAGCCCAAATATTTACTTTTCTTGTCGTGATTGGTCTTTATGGGCTCTGGAAAGGACTTCCGATTTATAGCACGTCAATGTACCGGATAGTTGCACTTAGTTACCCGCTTATTGTGGCAGTCAACGCGTTGTATCCGATCATTGAATACTCAGAGCAAACAGTTCCATCATCGTACATATACATGCAGAGCCTTGAGTTCATTTTAGCTTTGTTTGTTTCTTCAATTTTACTTAAGGAGCCTAC
>JBQGON010000227.1:0-4213 GCA_052087065.1 Vibrio sp.
ACGCATGGTTTCGCTACCATAACATTGCCGTAATGCTCGCTTTGGTGAGTATTGATATTTGCAGGGTGGATGTCATTGGCCCTGTGATCATGGAAGACAAGATTTACTGTACGGCGGAGACGTGCTCAGTGAATTTAGGAGTTGTTTGACGTTGAATATAATGAATAAACCATCGAAATCACACATCATTTATCAATCGCTTGAAAAGGTGAATTGCGCTGATCCTTTTGGTGTGCTCGGTCCATTTCTTTCCGCAGATCAAGGTGCATTACGCGTTTGGATGCCGGGCGCCGATCAGGTCTCTGTTTTGATCGATGGGGAAGATCCAATCCGGTTGGATCCCAAGGGGGATGGTCTCTTTGTGTTAACCATGGATCGTGATCTGCGGTTTACTCATTACCAGCTTTCAGTGGATTGGGCGGGCACTGAACAAATCTTAGATGATCCCTATCAGTACCACGATATTTATGCCGACTATGAATCGTTGCATACCCCAGTGACGATGTATCATGAAATGGGGGCGCAATTTGTTTCCATACAACGTGATGGCAAAACCATTCACGGCACGCGTTTTCTTGTCTTCGCGCCTCATGCCTCTACGTGTAGCTTAATTGGGGAGTTCAATAATTGGGATGGCCGCAGAATGCCCATGCAGCGACTCGATTATGGAATATGGGGCATTTTTGTTCCAAATCTTTCGCATGGCACTCAATACAAATTTGAACTCAAAGGCCCGCAAGGTGAAGGGTTACCTCATCGTGCCGATCCTTGGGGCTTTCATGCTGAGCAATATCCCTCTTTAGCTTCTGTCACTTATGATCATTCGAATTATCAGTGGCAAGATAAACATTGGCAAACTCGGCCTGTTACTGATAAACGCAGACAACCTCTCTCGTTTTATGAATTACATGCTGGTTCTTGGCAGCGAAGGGACGATAATCGCTTTTTGACCTATCGTGAATTGGCCGATGAACTCGTTCCGTATTTAACCGAGATGGGCTATACCCATGTGGAGTTGATGCCTGTTTCTGAGTACCCATTCTACGGTTCATGGGGTTATCAACCGGTGGGATTGTTTGCCCCAACCAGCCGTTTTGGTTCGCCGGATGAGTTTAAATATTTTGTCGATCAATGCCATCAAGCCAATATTGGTGTGGTGTTGGATTGGGTGCCCGCTCATTTTCCAGCAGATAGCCATGGTCTAGCGAATTTCGACGGTACGCCACTTTTCCATGATCCCGATCCACGCCGAGGGTGGCATCAAGATTGGAACTCGTATATTTACGATATGGGTAAAGAGCATGTGCGTCGCTTTTTAGTCTCGAATGCACTGTATTGGTTTGAGCTATTTCATATTGATGGGATTCGTGTCGATGCCGTCGCGTCACTGTTGTATCTCGATTATTCTCGTGAACACGATCAATGGATCCCCAATATTGACGGTGGACGAGAAAACTATGATGCCATTGCCATGCTCAAATGGATGAATGAAGAAGTGTATCGTCACTTTCCGAATGCCATGACCATCGCGGAAGAGTCTACCGCTTACCCTGGGGTTTCCGCGCCGACCTTTCTCGGTGGTTTAGGATTTGGTTTTAAATGGAACATGGGGTGGATGCACGATAGCTTAGAATACATGGCCGAAGATCCGATTCACCGTCGTTACCATCACAATACCATTACGTTTCCATTGATATACGCGCACAGTGAAAACTACATTTTATCGCTCTCTCATGATGAAGTCGTGCACGGTAAGCGCTCTTTGATTTATAAAATGCCCGGTGATGAGTGGCAACAAACTGCTAATTTAAGAGCCTTCTTTGGTTATATGTATGCTCAGCCGGGCAAAAAGCTCAATTTCATGGGCTCAGAGTTTGCGCAGACCAGCGAATGGAATCATGACGATCAACTGCAATGGTTTTTACTGGCTTTCCCGCGGCATAAAGGGATGCAAACATTAGTGCGAGATTTGAACCACATATACGCCACTGAACCTGCTTTGTATGAATTAGATAATGAGCCAGCAGGGTTTGAATGGCGTTTGTCTGATGCGGATGAAGTGAGCATTTTGGCACATGAGCGTTTGAGCGACTCTGGGCAACGTATTTTGGTGATCAGTAATTTCACGCCAGTCCCTCATGATGACTTTCATTTGGGCGTGCCACACAGTGGCCGCTACCAATTGATATTAAATACTGACGACTCGCGTTACGATGGCAGCGATTACTTGGTGCATGCGGCGGCACAATCGCAAGCCGTAGAGAGCCAAGGGCTACCTAATTCCCTGCATTTGCGTCTTCCGCCATTGGCGACAGTGTTTTATAAACTCACCGATTAAGAGTATATAAAGATTTGCCGCTTAGCGGCTCCGTTTTTACTGGAATGGCGCTCGATTTATAGTGTAAATCGAGCGTTTTTTTGGCGTGAGGCCAATGGTTTTTGTCATGAAATATTGAGGAAAACCCCTGTTTGAAGCGGGATCACACTTTCTGGTTTAGTGGGGATCGTTAACTTGCCCGCCGAGCAAGATCTTGCTCATAATTAGGCAGCTTGTTGCTTTAATTATGAATTGTTTATTATAAGTAACTGATTTTTATAGGCGATAATCTTGGCATCGACCTTGCTCTTTCTATAGGGACAGCGCGCTGTGCGCATCAATCATTTTTTAGAAAGGAATTTGCAATGCCAACTCCATGTTATATCTCAATTGAAGGTCAAACTCAGGGTCTTATTACTGCTGGTGCATGTACCGCAGATTCAATCGGTGATTCATTTGTTGAAGGTCACGAAGACGAAATGTTGGTTCAACAATTTGATCACAACGTAACAGTACCAACGGATCCTCAATCAGGTCAGCCGTCTGGTCAACGTGCTCACAAACCATTTAAATTCACTGTCGCGCTAAACAAAGCGGTTCCATTGCTATATAACGCATTGGCATCTGGCGAAAAAATGTCAACAGTAGAACTAAAATGGTACCGTACTTCAATTGAAGGTAAACAAGAAAACTTCTTTACCACTAAGCTTGAAAACGCATCGATCGTTGATATCCATTGTGAAATGCCTCACTGTCAAGATCCAGCGAAAGCTGACTTTACCCAAAACTTAACGGTATCTCTGTCTTACCGTAAAATTACTTGGGATCACATCAACGCAGGAACTTCAGGTTCTGATGACTGGCGTAAGCCTGTCGAAGCGTAATTCATCACGCTTTCGAACGATTCGCCTGCCCCAAGGGGTAGGCGAAATATTGAACCTTAAGCTCAACACATTGCATGGTGTTTTGAGCTTAAGGTTTTACTGTTTTAAGAACGTATAGGAATCATTGGTATGGCTAAGCTAGGTTTTTCAATTAAAATCGATGGGCTAGACGATGATACGCTGGTTGTCCATCGCTTTGAAGGGCAGGAATCTTTGTCCGATAGTGTCTTCAAGGGGCAGCCCTGTTATGGCTTCCACTACCGCATTGAATTAGCTAGCCGCCAGTCGACGATTACCCCACAACAAGTGGTAGATAGAGCGGTTGATATCACCTTCTTTCGTAATGATGAAGTGGTGCAGCGACTGAACGGCGTTGTGCGCCAATTTTCTCAAGGCGATATTGGTCATCAATTTACCTATTACTCGCTAACGCTGGTGCCGTCACTCGAGCGCTTATCATTACGTCAAAACAGCCGCATTTTTCAACTCAAAACCGTCCCAGAAATACTTTCGACCGTCTTGCAAGAAATGGGTATTAATGATTATGCCTTTAATTTGCAGCGCGACTGTGCCCAGCGAGAGTTTTGTGTGCAATACCGTGAAACAGATTTAGCGTTTTTACATCGTCTCGCGGCCGAAGAGGGCTTGGTGTATAGCTTTACCCATGAGCAGGGCAAGCACACGTTAGTGTTTACTGATGCGAGTGCTAATTTAACTGCACTGGCCGATCCGGTGCCTTACAACGCGTTGGCTGGTGGAGCGAATGATGAACCGTACATCTCGCAATTCAATGCGCATACCCGTAGTGAAGTGAGCAGCACCGCGTTGCAAGATTACAGCTTTAAAAAACCAGACTATCAATTCGCCCAACAAGCGCGTGGGCAGAATATGGATTACCAACTGACCGACTACGAGCACTTTGATTCCCCTGGCCGATTTAAAGATGATGAGTCTGGAAAAGCCTTCAACCAAATCCGTTTAGACTATTTACGCCGTGAAGCAAAAACGTTCC
>JBQGON010000228.1:0-1805 GCA_052087065.1 Vibrio sp.
CCGTTGGCCGCAAACGTGGCGCTGGTATGGGTGGTGGTAATGATGAGCGTGAGCAAACACTAAACCAAATGCTCGTTGAAATGGATGGTTTTGAAGGTAATGAAGGTATTATCGTAATTGCTGCGACTAACCGCCCTGATGTGCTGGATCCGGCATTACTTCGTCCAGGTCGTTTTGACCGTCAAGTTGTGGTTGGCTTACCTGACATCCGTGGCCGTGAGCAAATCTTAAAAGTACACATACGTAAAGTGCCATTAGGCGACAACGTAGAAGCGAGTGTTATTGCTCGTGGTACTCCAGGCTTCTCTGGTGCTGATTTAGCAAACTTAGTTAACGAAGCCGCACTTTATGCTGCTCGGGGTAATAAGCGTGTCGTTAGTATGGCTGAGTTTGATGCCGCTAAAGATAAAATCATGATGGGCGCAGAGCGCAAGACCATGGTGATGAGCGAGCAAGAAAAAGCGATGACGGCATACCACGAAGCGGGCCACGCAATTGTTGGACGCTTCGTACCAGAGCATGATCCTGTTTATAAAGTATCGATTATTCCTCGCGGTCGCGCTTTAGGTGTCACGATGTACTTGCCTGAGCAAGACCGTGTTAGCCATTCAAAAGAATTGCTTGAATCGATGATCTCTAGCTTATACGGTGGTCGAATCGCTGAAGCACTTATTTATGGTGAAGAAAAAGTCACCACTGGTGCCAGTAATGATATTGAACGTGCAACTGACATCGCGCGTAAAATGGTGACACAGTGGGGTTTAAGTGAAAAATTAGGGCCGTTACTTTACGCTGAAGATCAAAATGAAATGTACATGGGTGGCGGTGGCCGTTCTATGAGCATGTCAGATGAAACAGCAAAAGTAATTGATACTGAAGTTCGCTTACTCTCAGATCGTAACTACGAACGCGCTGAAAACATTCTAAAAGAAAACATCGATATTCTACATGCAATGAAAGATGCATTAATGAAGTATGAAACAATCGATGCCAAGCAAATTGACGATTTAATGGCTCGTGAACCGGTTCGTGAACC
This sequence comes from Vibrio sp., assembly GCA_052087065.1. Classification (GTDB taxonomy): domain Bacteria; phylum Pseudomonadota; class Gammaproteobacteria; order Enterobacterales; family Vibrionaceae; genus Vibrio. Next base: position 1,037 of record JBQGON010000228.1, read on the forward strand.
GCGTGATGCCCATGACCGTCGTGATGATGATTCAGACAAGAAGCCACCTGCAGAAGAAGCTAAAGAAGCAGAGGCAATTGCTGAAAAAGACGATAAATCAGCAGAAAAAGATGAAACAAATCTTGATGATAAAGCTGAATAAACGTTAAAATAGCTAATCCAAAAGCCCCGCTGGTCGGGGCTTTTTTGTAATTAATTTAATAACGTATAAGTATCAATGCAATGGATGTATTGAAGGTGATAAATGACCATTGTTAGCTTACCCCGAGGCCGTTCTTTACACCTCGATACCCCAGTGATTATGGGGATTTTGAATGTCACTCCTGATTCCTTTTCAGACGGTGGTCGATACTATAAGACCGACAACGCTGTCATTCAGGCTAAAACTCTCTTAGACGATGGCGCAACTATTCTTGATATTGGTGGTGAATCTACGCGACCCGGGGCTCCTAGTGTAAGCCTCGAAGATGAACTAGCCCGTGTGATCCCAACGATTAAAGCAATACGCAATCATCAAAACAGTAAGTTGAACGATTGTATTATTTCCATTGATACCAGTAAAAGTGAAGTGATGCGTCAAGCCATTGAAGCGGGTGCTGATATCATTAATGATGTGCGGGCATTGCAAGAGCCAGGTGCGCTCGAAGTGGTTGCAGCCTTTTGTGATGTGCCTGTGTGTTTGATGCATATGCAAGGGCAGCCAAGCAGTATGCAAAAAAGCCCACTTTACGATGATATATTTAAGCAGATAAAGCAATTCTTTGCCGAG
>JBQGON010000228.1:1815-4209 GCA_052087065.1 Vibrio sp.
CCGAGCGCATAAAGGCGTGTGAAACAGCGGGCATTCAGCACGCACGGATTATCCTCGATCCAGGCTTTGGATTTGGCAAAACCTTGAGCCATAATTACCAGCTACTGGCTAAATTTAATGATTTCAACAGTTTTAATTTACCGGTATTAGCAGGGTTGTCACGTAAGTCCATGCTAGGTAATTTATTAAATAGACAAAGTGACGAGCGTTTAGCAGGTAGCTTAGCCGGGGCGCTTATTGCGGCGCAAAATGGCGCAAAAATTATACGTGTACATGATGTAAAAGAAACCGCAGATGCGCTTGCTGTTTGGCAAGCATGCGAACAAGGAATTAAAGATGAGCAGAATTAGAAGATATTTTGGTACCGATGGTGTGCGTGGCATGGTTGGCGAGTACCCAATAACCCCAGAGTTTGCATTGAAGCTAGGCTGGGCTGCAGGGCGGGTGCTTTCTAAAAATGGCACTAAAAAAGTAATTATTGGTAAAGATACTCGTATTTCTGGTTATATGTTAGAGACTTCACTTGAGTCTGGTTTAATTGCTGCAGGTATTGATGTGGTATTACTTGGGCCTATGCCAACTCCTGCTGTTGCTTATTTAACCCAAACGTTTCGTGCCGAAGCGGGCATTGTGATCAGCGCTTCACATAATCCTTATCATGATAATGGTATTAAATTCTTTTCTGGAGATGGTTTAAAGCTTGCAGATGACGTTGAACTTGAGATAGAAGCCATGCTGGATGAGCCAATGAGCTGTGTTGCCTCTGATAAGTTGGGTAAAGCGAGCCGACTAGGAAGTGCCGATGGTCGTTATATTGAGTTTTGCAAAAGTCAATTCCCACAAGGGCTATCCTTAGAAGGGCTAAAAATCGTATTAGATTGCGCTAATGGCGCGACCTATCATATTGCGCCTTTAGTAATGCGTGAACTAGGTGCAGAAGTGATTTGCCATGCCTGTGAGCCTAACGGCGTCAATATTAATGCTGATTGTGGTGCAACTCACGTAGATACTTTAAAACGTAAAGTGCTAGAGCTGGGGGCCGATGTGGGTATTGCTTATGATGGCGATGGCGACAGAGTGATGATGGTTGACCATAATGGCCGCGTATTTGATGGTGATGATATTGTTTATATTATTGCTTGCCAAGCTGCCCGTGATGATATGCTCGGTGGCGGTGTGGTTGGTACGGTAATGTCAAATATGGGGCTTGAAAATGCCTTGAAAGAAAAAGGCATTGAGTTTGCTCGAAGCCAAGTGGGTGACCGTTATGTGATGGAGCTACTGCAAGAAAAAGATTGGAAAATTGGCGGGGAGAGTTCAGGGCATGTCTTGAACCTTGATTTGATAAGTACTGGCGATGGTATTATTTCAAGTTTACAAGTATTAGCGGCAATGGTGGCGCAGAACCGTACTTTAAAAGATTTAGGCGCAGGTTTTACTAAATACCCAATGAAAATGATCAACGTGCGCTATACCAAGGGTACAGACCCTACAACAGCTCCTGAAGTACTTGCTGCAGTTGCTGATGTTGAACAAAAACTGGCAGGTAAAGGACGTGTTTTATTACGTAAGTCGGGTACCGAACCGGTTGTACGGGTGATGGTAGAAGCAGCACAGGAAAGAATGGTACTCGATAGTGCACAAAAAATTGCTACAGTTGTCGAATCTATGAGCAAACAAACTGGTTGATAACAATAACCTCTTGTAACTTTGGGTGAGTCGAGTTAATATCTCGCCCGCTTTCTAATGTGGAGTGGAAAAATGGCAACACGCAAGCCAATGGTCGCAGGCAACTGGAAGATGAATGGCTCATTAGAGCTGGTCACGGAATTGTCAAAAGCAATTAACAACGTAAAATCAACAGAATTGGACGTTGTGGTATTTCCACCCTTTCCATTATTAACAGCTGTGGTTGATAGTGGTTTAACAACCGGTTCGCAAACTGTTTCTCAGCATCAAGCTGGCGCATTTACCGGTGAAGTGGACGCTGAGCTTATTAAAGCATTAGGGGCAACATACACTTTAGTTGGTCATTCTGAGCGCCGCAGCATATATGGTGAAAGTAATGACGTTGTGGCTGACAAATTCTCTCGTGCACAACAAGTAGGTTTAACGCCTATTTTATGTGTAGGTGAAAGTGAACAGCAGCGACAGCAAGGTGAGACTGAATCAGTGGTTGGCGCACAAATTGATGCGGTAATCGACAAATTAGGCCTAGCAGCATTGAAAGATTCTGTGGTAGCATACGAGCCCGTTTGGGCCATTGGCACAGGTCAGACTGCATCGCCTGAACAAGCACAGCAAGTGCACAAATTTATCCGTGACAAAATTGCTGCCAATGACAGTGATTTAGCACAAGGGCTGACTATCCTTTATGGTGGCAGCGTTAACGAA
>JBQGON010000229.1:0-4168 GCA_052087065.1 Vibrio sp.
AATACTGTTGATCATATTGCCAGCAAACAACAGAACCACCGAGCCCGCCAAGATTGCATATACCGGCAATGCAAACCCTAACGCCGCTACCGCTAAACACATGATCATCACCCATTTGCGATTGAAACGATCGGCAAAACGCGCAATAAAAGGGGTAAAAAACATAGAAAGAAACGGAGCTGCGGACATGACGGTACCAAATAACTCACGGCGTTGCTTGAGTGGCATCGCTTTGGCGATTGCCATCGAATGTTCGTTGGAAAGAAATAAACTCACATAAGCGGGTATCGTAATAAAAAAACCAGCTGAGCCTAAAAAAATAATGAAGTACAACACGACCAATGCCGTCTTGGATATGTTCGGTAAAACTTGAGTATTCATTGTGCGCTCCAAAAAATTATCCGCGCATTTTACTCAGGTATCCATTGCAACGCTATCACTAATCAACCTCACCTCACGCTACGCCGTAATAGACCCCACGACACTACGGTTTATGACTTGAATTTCCTCATATAGTTGCTTAGCATATTCCCATCGATCCACGGCACCATGTGCTCAACGACAACAAGGAGGCTCTTATTATGATGTGGAACCACAAAATCAACCCACATTACTTTGGCGTTATCGCTCGCTCAAGCAAGACATCCATCGCGCTGCGATAATCTTGGCCTGAGCGAAATAACCACAGTTTAAAGACTGCTAGTCGAAGACCTTTCTCTCTAGCTCTAAGGATTATTGTCAGCAATTTTGACAAGGTGCTTCTACGCCTAAAATTCTTGAGTATTATTTATGACAACCTATCTTACTACCCAGCAACTTTCCATCACGCTTAATACCCGTGTACTCCTAAAAAACGCCTCATTTTCAGTTCGTAAAGGTGAAAAAATTGGTTTAATCGGCCAAAATGGCTCTGGAAAGAGTACCTTATTACACGCACTCACCAACCCAATCAACCATTCCGCCGGAACCATTCATCGCTCAAAGCACTGTGTGATTGCGCGTGTAGAGCAGCATTTCCCGCAATCTGCATTGGCGATGAACGCCATAGACTTATTGCGAGGACAATTAGAACCTGAAGATTTTTGGCGTGCAGACGCTTTATGCCAACAATTAGGCCTCAGTCAATACGCTCAATCGGTCACCATTCAAACATTAAGTGGTGGCCAGCAGATGCGATTACTTATCGGGTTAGCCATTATTCAGCAGCCGGATCTATTGTTACTCGATGAACCCAGCAATCATCTCGATCTGCCTTCATTATTATGGCTAGAAACATTCCTATCCCAATGGAAAGGAGCGTTTATCCTTGTCTCCCATGACACCACCTTGCTCGATAAAGTGACCTCAAGCAGTTGGATTGTGCGTGACGCTAGCCTGCATGCTTTTTCTCTGCCGTGCAGCCAAGCAAGACAGGCATTAGATGAACAAGATATTGCCGATCAACAGCGCTTTACCTCTGAGCAACAAGAAATCGACCGCCTAGACGCTAGCGCCAAGCGACTTGCCAATTGGGGCAAAGTCTATGATAACGAAGACCTCGCGCGGAAAGCGAAAACCATGCAAGCCCGCAAAGAAAAATTGCAAACGCAACAAACCATCCTCTCGCAAGAGAACGCTTGGTGTTTGCAGCTACATGGACAATCTCTTCCCGCCAACCGTCTCATTGATATCGACACTCTTTGTCTGCAGTTACCGCAGCAAGATGAGCCCCTATTAGCGCTACATAATAAACAAATCAAAAGTGGTGAAAATATTGCCATCTTGGGGACCAATGGCAGTGGTAAGACAACGCTGCTCAAGGCCTTATATCACGACTATCAGGCGAAGTTTTCACCGACAGAGGTAATTAGCGCCCCATCAGGAGCGCCCATCGTTAAGGAGGAGCAAATTACATGGCATCCAAGCTGTCAGTTGGGTTATTACGATCAAGACCTTGAGCAACTAGACGATGCAAACACCATTCATGACGCCTTAATACCGTTTGCGACCATTAATGATGACCAACGCAAACAAGCACTAATCAGTGCTGGCTTTGTGTTTGAGCGCCACCAACAATGCGTCGACTCTCTCAGCGGTGGAGAGCGAGCACGCCTATTGTTTTTAGGATTGAGCCTAGCTCAGCATCATATGCTGTTTCTTGATGAACCGACTAACCACCTCGACTTAGAAGGAAAAGAGCAACTCATCGCAACCCTACAAGATTATGCAGGTGCCACTTTTCTCGTCAGTCACGATCGCGACTTACTGCGCCAAACATGTCAGCGGTTCTGGCTTATCTTAGCAGGACAGGTCCATGAATTTAATCAATTGGAGCCAGCACTGTTCGAGTTACAGCAGAGCACCAGAAAAACAGAAACATCCAATCAGGAGACAATGAGTGATGGTAACCCTAGCCAGCTTGAGTCTGCTCCCCTGCCAATCAATGAGGAGAGTGCCAACACTCAGAGTGACGACCTAGAGCGGTTGATTGAATTAGAGGAGAAACTGGCGAGCGATCGTCAGCGCAAGCCCAAACATCAGAAGCCGCGTAAGCAGCAAGCCTGGCAAGAAGAAATTACTTGTCTTACTCGCAAATTATCATTGTAAACATTGTAAAGCCCAATTGACATTGGGCTTCATTGCTCACGTAACGTTCAACATGTTAGGGTTTATATTACATAACGCTTATATTCAATACTGATGCGAATAGCGTCATTTAAGGAAAGGATTACTATGAAAAAACAGGCTTTAGTCATCGGTGCATCGCAAGGAATTGGTTTTGGCCTTAGTCAAGTTTTCGCAAGCCGTGATTGGCAGGTCACCGCCACTTATCGCTCCACCACGGAAAACAATGCCAACCCCGATATTCAATGGCTCAAACTCGATATCAATGATACCGAGCAGCATCGTGCATTTTGTGAGCTGCTCCAGAGTCAAAAATACGATGCCATTGTGATTAATGCAGGCATCCACGGCCCACATTGTACTTTCGTCGAGAACGCTTCTGATGAGGACCTATTTGAACTGTATAAAACCAACACGATTTCCCCTATGCGACTCGCCTCGAAGTTACTACCTTATGTCAAAGCAGATACAGGAGTACTAGGGTTTACCAGTTCGATCATGGGAAGCTTAAACGAAAATACCGAAGCCGCGATGCCCATTTACTCATCCAGTAAAAATGCATTGAACATGCTCACTCGTTCATTACGTCCTCAAGCCACGGCCAATGGTGTCACGTTATTATCTTTACACCCGGGATGGGTCAGTACACGCCTAGGTGGAGAAGTAGCGCCCGTTTCAGTGGATGCCAGTGCGACTGGGTTAGCCAACGTCATTGAGCAGGCACAAGGCAAGCAAGGTCACCACTTCCTTGATTTCCAAGGAAAATCGCTCGCTTGGTAAGCTCGCTTGATCAATGGTTCACTTAAATAATGGGGCGTATATCAATCTGTTGTCTGCGGATAGCGCGCCCCTGACTCCATCATGCGATGTTAATCCGCATCATGAATTTTGGCTGTTAAAATATGGTCTTGCCACTGCCCAGCTATTTTTAAATAGCGCTTGGCATAGCCTTCTCGCTCGAACCCTAATTTTTGTAGGACTCGCTCACTGGCTATATTATTTGGCATATAATTAGACATAATGCGATGTAAGCCAACTTGCTCAAACATATATTGACTCGTCGCATGCACAATTTCGGTCATATAACCTTGATTGAGATGTTGGTGGTCAAGCGAATACCCCATTAAGCAGGCTTGAAATACCCCTCGAATCACACCAGTAAAGTTACATACACCAATCACTTGGCGGGAATGGTCTTTATGAAAAACAACAAAGCGATACTCCTGACCCATGTCAAAGGCTAATACGCTTTGCTTAGCCAATTCATCCCAGAATGGCAACGTATAGTAGTCATCGGTACGTAACGGCTCCCAAGGCGCCAGATGCGCGCTATTGCTCTGGTAATACTCTAACATTGCTTGTGCATGTTGCGGCCGCAATAACTCTATTTTAGTACGTGACGTCTCTAGCATCTGATCGCTCCTTGTTCGTCATCTAGGACAACACTTAAACAGTAACGAAAAAAAACCGATAACTCATAGAGTTATCGGTTTTTTTCAAATATGGTACGCCCTACAGGATTCGAACCTGTGACCACCTGCTTAGAAGGCAGGTGCTCTATCCA
>JBQGON010000230.1:0-667 GCA_052087065.1 Vibrio sp.
CTATAACCTGACTGAGCATTTAACCACCTATTTCCCTGACAATAGCCGCGGTAATATTGAAGCGGATTTTCGCTATTGCCAGCATTTATTACAGGAATTACAGCAGCATGGTGATATTAGTGAAAAAGCGGGCGCTCTTTATATCAATATTGTGTCTAGGTTGGGTGACCAATGGTCTGAAAAGCCTCAGCATGAAACAGTCAGTCAATTATTAAGCGATGGTTCTCGTACATTGTTAGAACGATTACGAGAAATCAATGAATATGCATTTGCTTATTATAATCAACATAGTCGTCAGGAGTTGTCATCATGAATTCGCCTAGTTCCTCTTCACAGTCCGGTACTCAAAGCTCTACAGGCGATCCGGCAACGCAATCTGCAGAGATGAAAAACGGTGATGGCAGCGCTGCACAAAGCTGTCCATTACGTGGCGGCTGGGTAACCTTAAAGCCGCTTAAATATGCAGTAGCCGATGATGACGAAGATTTAAGTTTTTCTGATGGTTTAGAAATGGGTATAGAGCTGCCCGCATTAACTGAGCACCAATACATTACTCGGGAAATTGACGAGCAATTTGTGTATCTCTATAACCAAGATGATGAGTACCTGCTTGAAGTTACCTATGAAAAGAGCAAAGCAAAAAGTGCTCGTTGTGTGTGGGGCAGTG
>JBQGON010000230.1:677-4093 GCA_052087065.1 Vibrio sp.
GGCAGTGCTCCCGTTCAGGTGAAGAGTGCGTTCCCATTACTTAAGCAACCCGGGGATGCCAAAATTGTCATGTGGCTCACTCACGAGCCTCTGACGCAAAAAGTGGCCGATGATTTAGCATCCGCAGAGCCGGAAGATATTGCGACCTTTGGTCAAGTATTTGATTTGAAAGCCGCGTCTGAAGGCTCACAACCGGATATGGCACCGAACGATGAGATTGATTCGATATTATCGAGTCTCATGGCTTCGACGTCGCTCCTAAATTGGACCAGTGCCACACTTGAGCCACAGAGTTCATCGGCGCCACTGTTAGTCGATTATGAGAAAGAAACGCCGCAAAATAGCTATTTAGTGTGTTTGAATGACCCAATAGGCATCACCACGGATTTATGTCGTGAGTTCTCTTTGGCTTATGGTATGGCCATGGAAGTCTTCAAACAAGCTAACCATCCGTATATGATGGCCGATCTGACAGAAACGTATATTAATTTTGAAGTAAACAATAAAAAAGTTGAAACCAGCCGCAAAGTTGCAGAATGGAGAAAACACCCCGAATATGGGCATTCTGCAGGTACAACGTACACTCAGTGGAATGCAGATAGAGCTGTTGCTGCTTATGAAGACGAGCTAAAAGAAGCGGTTTATTATGATCGAATGACGCAATATAAATCGGATCATCAAGATGCGGTGAAAGATCTCAATCAGCAGCTAAATAATTTAGGGGTAGATTGGATCGCGTGGCTAAAGTCCGAGCCTATCGATTGGGCACTTGCTTGGTACGATTTAGGTGATGAATCACATATCGAAGCGAAAGAAATGATGGTCAACGCAATGACCAATAATTTGTCTTCACTCAATGCGGGTTGCCAGTTAAGAAATGGATGGGTTGAGCAATTAGGTCAGTGCTATCAAGAAAACAGTCTTGAACCCTTTGAAGGAGCGGGTGGACATATATTCATTTCACTAGGTTATGCAGGAAGTGTATTTGCAACCGGTTCAAAATGGTTGAATAGTTTTAAAAGTCTTGCTAACACGAAACTGTCTGCTCAAGAGCAGGCTAATGCCTACTTTAATTTGCTACACAACTTACCCGCCAAGGCGGCGACTGATTCATTGATCATGGAGTTTGCTCACGCAGTAACTCATTACAGTGTGAAACAAAATATTCCTCAGCTCTATTATGATTTATATGATACGACGGGATTTCGTTCGGGTTATGCCTTTAAAAAAGTGAGCACCAATCTGGGAGATGTGCAAACCAGCATTAAGGCCACTGCAGCCTACGAGCAGCATGTCGCGACGAAAGCCTCGATACCACCGTTTGCAGCGTTCAGCGATAATACTCCTTTAGAGCTTATTGATTTAGACCAGCCTGTGTCTCCGAAGCAAAATGTTGCGTTAACTGCGGTCGCGAGTACTAGGCCAGGCCGTTTTTTCGTTCGCCAACTGACCAATTATCGGGTACGAGAGGGTAGCTTAGTCACAGGCATTCAGAAAGCAACCAGTGCGATCCTGTCTCCCGCGATACAAAATACAACCACATCGATGGTATTTCTAGCGCAAATTTATAATGTTGCGAAGTTGAACGAGAATAGTTCTTTAGGTAAGGTCGCCGGAAGTTGGGTATCTTTGGTTTCATCATCTTTTGCCACCTTAGAGTTATTGATCAAAAAATTTGGAAAAGGCGTTGAGGCAACGTTTAAGCTGGGAGATGAACAATCCGTCAATTGGGTGTCGCAAAAAGTTACGAATTTACTTGAACCTTTTGCTAACTCTTTAAAAAGTTCAAAAGCGTCTATGGGGTTTAAGGCGACTTCTGGCGGTAGAGTAGCAGGAACCGTGTTTAAGGTGACGATGAAGTACTTACCTATTGTTGGCTCTGCGTTTGCGTCTTCTTACTCGTTTGATCAGTTTAAGACGGATTTAAATAACAATGAGGGCTGGGGCACGTTGACGGTTTCATTTCTTGGTTTAGTTATTAATGGGGGTATATTATTAACTCAATTTGCTGGATTGTGGCTTGGAATCGCCGAGCTTGGGCTTCCTTTGATTGTGTTTGGGGCTATCGCCGCGTTATTACTTGGCTTCTGGCATGAGTTTTTAGCGACCCCTAAATCCGTACAGTTTTTAGCCCGCACTTTTTGGGGGCGTGGTAACTATAAGTACGTTGAAGACAATGAAAAGCTCAGCATCGATGAACGTATTGCCACGTTTGCAGACAAAGATACACAAAACCAAGCAACCATTCAGGATACGATAGATAATGAACTGACAGCCTTTTTAGATCATATATGCAAACCCAAGGTGGGCATTGCTTCACAAAGTGTGAATGAGCAAGGGTTAAGTACCTTTACGGTCGAAGTGCAGTTAATCGGGTATGAGGAAAATAGTAGTGCCGAATTGCAGTTACAAGGATATAATCAAGCTGATCGTAGGGTGCTGGTGGCCGCTTACGATGATGAATTAACAACGCGACATGCCTCGGTACAAATCTTGCCGATACAAAAACAAGCAATTTTTTCACTGCAAGTGAATGAATCGAATCTTATTCAAGAAGATGATACGAAGTACATCAATTTCGATGATTATCAATTAGCGATTACCTATAACAATCCTATAAATATACCGATTAGTTTACGATATCCAAATATCGAAATAGACGATGACGGTTGGTGGTGGTCAAACAACACTTCAGTCGATCAAGATTTTACCTTAGCAAGTAGTGAATAATTATGAGTGAATTACGTCAAGTAGGGCCGAACGAATGGGTTGGCCCAGAAGATTTTGGGATAACCCCGCACTTATCCTATACGGATTATGCCAGAGCTCACTATAAGCGTGGTAATGTTAAGCATGAGCCTCTCATGCCGGGTAATCATATTGTGTCAATTGACTATGATAATAATCCCAATACAGAACATATGGGTGAGTATTTGCAATTATACGGTGCTGGCGGCCATGAAACCTTTTTAGATATGCGGGTTGAGTCTTCTCATTCGCGTGGAAATATCCTTTATAGCATGCTGTTGGCGGTGTTCTTATGGGGAGGGTTTAAGTGTGTCACTGTCTGGGCGTGGGGGAGTAAGGCTTGGGCATTGACTACGATGGATCAATGCATACTTTCGTTGTTCGCTTTTGTCGTGTTAGTTGGTTTTTTTCGTCCTGTGGCATTACCCATTCGTTTACATAAACGCAATCAAGAAGTGTATGTGAAGCACAAAGGGGTGCTGTATCGCATTCCTTGGCAAGAGTGTGAAATCTCAGTCGTTTATAGCGGCTTTTATTTAGGGGCGGCGAGTATCAAAGATAGTTATCAGCTCGTTATGTGGCTCAATCCCAAGTATGCGGTTAATCGAGAGCTTACAGGACAAAAACATGTGCCTTTAGTACTGATTGAATCAACAGGTAAACATGCT
>JBQGON010000231.1:0-4089 GCA_052087065.1 Vibrio sp.
CCGTATTCGTTTACGTTTGGAAACAGGCCGTACTCACCAAATTCGCGTGCATATGTCTTACATCCAGCACCCGTTATTAGGTGATCAAGCCTATGGTGGTCGAGCGCGTATTCCTAAAGGTGCAACCGAAGAGTTAGCGGAAGAGATTCGCGCATTTGATCGTCAAGCGTTGCATGCCGTCATGCTACGATTTGACCATCCGATAACCAAAGAAACATTAGAATTTCACGCACCAGTACCGGATGATATGGTAGAAATGGCAGCAGCCTTGCGTCTAGACGCAAAAAACCATCGCACCGAAGAGTACTAAAACTATGCATCATGTTATTCCTAACTGGCCTGCACCAAAAAAAATTAAAGCGTTTTCATCGACGCGGATCGGTGGAGGATCACAAGGGGTCTATCAAGGATTAAACTTGGGGGCTCACGTTGGGGATAATATGAAGCATGTCGAAGGGAATCGACATGCTATTGCTGAGTCTCTAAATATGCCATCTGCACCTATTTGGCTAAATCAAACCCATTCTACTCGAGTACTACGCGCAGAATCTCCGCAACTGGATACTCACGATGCCGATGGCATCTGCACTGCATTACCTCATGTTGTGTGTACCGTCATGACGGCAGATTGTTTGCCCGTTTTAATTACCAACACCTGCGGAACGCAAGTTGCCGCCGTCCATGCCGGGTGGCGAGGTCTCGCGGGCGGAATCATTGAAAATGCGTTAGCGCAGATTCAAGGTGAGGCATTAGTGTGGCTTGGGCCTGCAATCGGCCCTGATGCGTTTGAAGTTGGCGCTGATGTCATTGAAGCCTTTACTCAAGTACATCCGCAAACACAGAGTGCATTTACCCCACAAGCGAATGGTAAGTGGTTAGCAGATATGGAAAAAATCACGCGTATTCGCTTACACGCTTTAGGTGTAGATAACGTTTACTCCTCAAAGCTTTGTACCTATCAAGATCCCAAGCAGTTTTATTCCTATCGTCGTGATGGCGTGACCGGCAGACAAGCAAGTTTCATCTGGATCCAGCCTTAATCTCAATGTGCAATTAAACTCAGGTTCTGACCTTGAATTTTGAGCAAGTGGATACCATTTTCCTAACGTAGTCCATTTTACTCATTTTGAGGTTAGGAAGGTTGTTATGCGCCTTGATAGATTCACAAGTAAATTTCAAGTAGCAATATCTGATGCTCAGTCATTAGCGTTAGGCCGCGATCATCAATACATTGAGCCAGTCCATTTAATGGTGGCATTAATGGATCAAAATGGCAGTCCAGTTCGTCCTCTCTTGACGATGCTTGATGTGGATGCCATGCAGCTTCGTTCTAAGCTCGGAGAAATCCTTGATCATTTACCTAAGGTGAGCGGCATTGGTGGAGACGTTCAGCTCTCTAATCACTTAGGCTCCCTATTTAATATGTGCGATAAAGTCGCGCAAAAAAGAAAAGACTCCTACATCTCTTCGGAAATCTTTTTACTGGCCGCCATTGAAGACCGTGGCCCGCTAGGCAAACTCTTAAAAGAATTTGGATTGACCGAGAAAAAAGTCAATGAAGCGATTGAAAGCATCCGCGGTGGCCAAACGGTCAATGATCCTAATGCTGAAGAATTAAGACAAGCACTCGAAAAATATACGATCGATCTGACCGAACGTGCCGAGCAAGGTAAGTTGGACCCAGTTATTGGGCGAGATGATGAAATCCGTCGTATTATTCAAGTGCTGCAGCGCCGCACCAAAAATAACCCCGTTATCATCGGTCAGCCTGGCGTTGGTAAAACAGCGATTGTTGAAGGGCTTGCTGAACGTATCATCAATAATGAAGTGCCAGAAGGCTTAAGAGGCCGCCGCGTATTAGCTCTTGATATGGGCTCATTAGTGGCGGGAGCAAAATACCGTGGCGAATTTGAAGAGCGTTTGAAGTCGGTACTCAATGAGCTGGCGAAAGAAGAAGGCAACGTCATTCTCTTCATTGATGAATTGCATACCATGGTCGGAGCCGGTAAAGGCGAAGGATCGATGGACGCTGGTAATATGCTAAAACCAGCGCTCGCCCGTGGTGAATTACATTGTGTCGGGGCGACTACCTTAGACGAATATCGTCAATATATTGAAAAAGACCCAGCACTGGAACGTCGTTTCCAAAAAGTGCTGGTGGATGAACCAACGGTTGAAGATACGGTCGCCATTTTACGTGGGTTAAAAGAGCGCTATGAATTGCATCACCACGTAGAAATTACCGATCCGGCAATTGTGGCAGCGGCTGCGTTATCCAACCGTTATATCTCTGACCGTCAACTTCCAGATAAAGCGATAGATCTTATTGATGAAGCGGCTTCAAGTATTCGTCTGCAGATTGATTCAAAACCTGAATCGTTGGATAAGTTAGAGCGGCGTATTATTCAATTAAAAATTGAGCAGCAAGCACTCACCAATGAGCATGATGATGCGAGTGAAAAACGTTTGGGAATTCTCAATGAAGAACTGACGGAGAAAGGTCGAGAATACGCCGAGCTTGATGAGATCTGGAAAACTGAAAAAGCGGCACTCCAAGGTACTCAGCATATCAAAGCGGAATTAGAGCAAGCACGATTAGATATTGAAATGGCAAGACGTGCGGGTGACTTAAGTCGTATGTCTGAATTGCAATACGGGCGTATCCCTGAATTAGAAAAACAGCTCGACTTAGCGACACAAGCAGAAATGCAAGAGATGACATTATTACGTAATAAAGTCACAGAAGCTGAGATTGCAGAAGTGCTGTCTAGGCAAACAGGAATCCCTGTATCCAAAATGCTTGAGGCAGAAAAAGTCAAACTGCTGAGTATGGAAACCGTATTGCATGAACGAGTGATAGGGCAAGTGGAAGCGGTTGATGTGGTGGCGAATGCGATTCGTCGTAGTCGAGCGGGGTTATCTGATCCAAATCGTCCTATTGGTTCTTTCTTATTTCTTGGTCCCACTGGGGTCGGTAAAACGGAGCTGTGCAAAACTCTCGCCAATTTCATGTTTGATAGTGAGAATGCCATGGTACGTATCGATATGTCGGAATTCATGGAAAAACATTCTGTCGCTCGATTAGTCGGTGCTCCTCCAGGTTATGTCGGTTACGAAGAGGGCGGTTACTTAACGGAAGCGGTACGTCGTAAGCCTTATTCCGTCATCTTGTTAGATGAAGTCGAAAAAGCACACCCCGATGTTTTTAACATTTTATTGCAGGTGCTTGATGATGGGCGTCTAACCGATGGTCAAGGGCGTACCGTTGATTTCCGTAATACGGTTGTCATTATGACCTCGAACTTGGGATCCGAGCGTATCCAAGAGCAATTCCATACGGTCGATTATCAAGGCATGAAAGATCAGGTCATGGAAATCGTAGCTCAGCACTTCCGTCCAGAGTTCCTGAACCGAGTTGATGAAAGCGTCGTCTTCCATCCATTAGGCCAAGAACAGATTCGCTTGATAGCTTCTATTCAGCTGCAACGTTTACGCGAACGCTTACTAGAAAAAGACTATGAATTTCATGTGAGTGATCAAGCGCTGTCTTTTATTGCTGAAATAGGGTTCGATCCGGTATACGGCGCACGTCCACTAAAACGAGCCATTCAGCAGTATGTGGAAAACCCGCTAGCGAAATCGATGTTGGCAGGCGAGTTATTACCGGGTGAACCGATAATGATTGGTGTTAACGAGGGCCATATCACGGTAAACCAGTAATTATCACCTCTTATTTATCATGGTAAGCAAACCGAAACCCAGATGGCGAAAGAAAAAATCTGGGTTTTTTGTGCTTTTAATGAGCAGGTAGCTGGATAATTAGGCGCTTAAACCCAATTGTTACGTTTTATTGAAATTAGCTATTGCCAACTGTCAGAAAGTGCCTATAATTCGATTCCGTTGTCAGGCAAAGACAAAACATCTTACCTAGCAACAGACGGCATTAAGTTTAAGAAATTAAATGAAAAAAGTGATTGACTTTCAAATACTAATCGCTAAAATGGCCGTCCGCTTTGAGATGAAGTCAAAAAGCGAAGCTCTTTAACAATTTAAACCTATCAATCTGTGTGGGCACTCGTTGATGATAAT
>JBQGON010000232.1:0-4078 GCA_052087065.1 Vibrio sp.
AGGACGACATGGTAACCATTCGTTTGGCACGTCACGGCGCTAAAAAGCGTCCATTCTATCAAATCGTTGTTGCAGATAGCCGCAACGCTGCTACAGGCCGTTTCATCGAGAAAGTAGGTTTCTTTAACCCTACTGCTACTGGTCAAGAAGAAGGCCTACGTTTAGATCTAGACCGCGTAAACCACTGGGTTTCACAAGGCGCGACTGTATCTGATCGTGTAGCTAAACTAGTAAAAGACGCTAAAGCTGCGGCTTAATCGTCTTTTGTAAGTAGACGCTAGTTTATGTCGATGGAAGGTAAAGAAACGATGAGCAAACAAGACGAAACCATTACGGTTGGAAAATTTGGTTCGACCTATGGCATTCGAGGTTGGCTTAAAGTTTTTTCCTATACAGACAATCCAGAAAGTATTTTTGATTACAGTCCTTGGTTTGTGAACCACAAGGGCGTGTGGGTTGAACACAAAGTCGAAGCTTGGAAGCGCCATAATAAAGGCATGGTGGTAAAATTGAGTGGGTTAGATATCCGCGAAGATGCACACCAACTGACAAACTTTGAGATTTCTATCAACCCGGCGGTACTTCCAGAACTGCCAGAAGATGAGTTCTACTGGCGAGAATTGTTTGGTATGCAAGTCGTGACGACAAAAGGGTATAACCTTGGCGAAGTCACCGATGTCTTAGAGACTGGCTCAAACGATGTTTTGGTTGTTAAAGCAAATCCAAAAGATGCTTTCGGCCAAAAGGAACGCTTAATCCCGTTCCTTGAAGAGCAAGTGATCAAAAATATTGATCGTGAAGATCAACGGATCGAAGTTGACTGGGATCCTGGATTCTAACTTCAGAACGGTAAGGCAAGATTCATATGTGGGTTGGCGTAATAAGCCTCTTTCCTGAAATGTTTCAAAGCATTACGGATTTTGGAGTAACAGGTCAAGCGGTTAAAAATGGGGTGTTGTCTGTGCAAACTTGGAATCCTCGTGATTTCACGCACGATAAACGTCGCACTGTTGACGATAAACCCTACGGTGGTGGTCCTGGCATGTTAATGATGGTTCAGCCTTTGCGCGATGCCATTCAAGCAGCCAAACAGGCCGCACCGAAAAAGGCGAAAGTTATCTATCTTTCTCCGCAAGGTCGTAAACTCGATCAAGCGGGGGTAGAAGAACTGGCTACCAATGAGAACTTGATTCTGATTTGTGGTCGTTACGAAGGGATAGATGAACGTGTCATAGAGTCTGAAGTCGATGAAGAATGGTCGATTGGAGATTTTGTGATGACGGGCGGGGAGATCCCAGCCATGACGTTAATTGATTCAGTCTCACGGTTTGTTCCGGGAGTGCTCGGGGATTTTGCGTCGGCAGAAGAAGATTCTTTTGCCAATGGTTTATTGGATTGCCCTCACTATACGCGTCCTGATGTATTGGATGGAAAAGACGTACCGAGTGTACTGAAATCTGGTCATCATGAGGATGTGCGCCTTTGGCGACTCAAGCAGTCGTTAGGCCGAACTTGGCAAAGAAGACCAGAGCTCCTGGAAAACCTAGCTCTGACTGACGAACAGGAAAAATTACTGGCTGAATTCATTAAAGAAGTTCAGACCTCGTAAACCTATTAAATTTAGTATCAGTTTATTCTAGGAATTAAATAATGAGTAACATCATCAAAGCTCTAGAAGATGAGCAAATGAAACAAGACCTACCTAACTTCGCACAAGGTGACACTGTTGTGGTTCAAGTTCAGGTAAAAGAAGGTGACCGTGAACGTCTACAGGCGTTTGAAGGTGTTGTGATTCGTAAACGCAACCGTGGTCTACACTCAGCATTCACTGTACGTAAAATCTCGAACGGTGAAGGTGTAGAGCGTACTTTCCAAACTCACTCACCAGTTGTTAATAGCATTGAAGTGAAACGTCGTGGTGCAGTACGTCGTGCCAAATTGTACTACCTACGTGATCTATCTGGTAAAGCGGCTCGTATTAAAGAGAAGCTTACTAAAAAATAATGCTAGAACTCGCGTTCTCATAAAAACGGAGCCCCTTGGGCTCCGTTTTTTTTATCTATCATGTTTGAGAAGGGCGCAGTAACACACGATAACCACCACCATGATGGTTATCGATTTACCGGGCTCAGTCATAATTGTCTTCTGCGATAGTCACAGGAAGTGTGATTGTTTTACCGTTGCGTAAGAGTGTAACTTTTACTTGGGTTCCGGGACGTAAGTTAGTGACGGTATCCATGACTTCTTGACGACCAGTTATTTTTTTGCCGTTGATTTGAGTGATAATATCATCTTTCTTTAAGCCGGCTTTTTGAGCAGGGCCATTAGGATCTACCCCGACCACTAAAATGCCGCCCGCCTGCTGACCATTTCTTAGCCGACTGGTAACCGCATTCATATCTTCACCATCAACACCAATGTAGCCACGAATGACTCTCCCGTCGGCAATGATCTTTTGCATGATGGTATTCGCAAGAGAGAATGGAATCGCAAAGGAAATGCCATAAGTTTCAATATCGGTAGCTTGCTGGAATGAGGCAGTATTAATTCCGACCAACTCGCCGCGTGAATTGACTAAAGCTCCGCCAGAGTTCCCCGCATTGATTGCGGCATCGGTTTGAATGAAGGCTTGACGTCGGCCAGCACTGATTGATGAACGTCCCGTAGCAGAAATAATGCCAAAGGTCGTGGTTTGTCCCAAGTTATAGGGGTTGCCAATGGCCATGACGACATCACCCACTTTAGGGTGGTAGTGGCTATTGACTGGAATAATGGGTAAATGATCCCCTTCAATGCGCAGCACCGCAAGATCGGTGCGCTTATCTTTTCCGACTAACTGCGCTGCGGCGACTCGCCCATCTTGTAAGGCGACAATGATCTGATCGGCTTTAGCAATGACATGGTAGTTGGTAATAATATAGCCTTTTTTACTGACGATGACTCCAGAGCCTAACCCTTGAGTGGACAGTTTTTTACGGTTATTGCGATCGTATTGGCGGCTATAGATATTGACGACCGCTGGCGCTGCACGGCGCACGGCTGGGTTGAATGACAGCTCCATGGAAGCGAAGTTCGCGGTATCAGGCTCTTGTGATGGTAAAATATGCTTTCGTAATGATGGTATAGCTACAATCATGATAGCGGCGGCCGCTAGCCCAATAATTACGGAGCGAATCCAAAATTTCAGCATAAAGTCCTCAAGATGATACCCAGTGTCACAACAAAATTGGATCCATTGTATGCTGAATATGCGTCTAATCGCTACCACGTTTTCGTTTGATTACATTTCGATATTGGATGAGTTCGCAGGAGTTATCACGAAAGCGAATAAAAAAGAGCAGATAGCCTGCTCTTTTTAGGGGGGACTGAATGGTTTCGTCGCTTAACGTACCACAAGGTAGAGCGTTTGTGCGCCTCGTTTGATGTTGAGTGCGAGTACGCTAGGTTTTTTCTCTAATACATGGCGTAAATCTGCGATATTTTTTACGCGATGACGGTTGACGCCAATGATGATGTCACCTTTTTTCAATTGGTATTGATCGGCAGGTGAGTGAGCTTTTACTGCCGATACCTTCACACCTTTCATTCCATCATCTGAACCGGTATTCACAAATGAGGCGCCCGCTAATCCCTGATGAAGGTCGGAAGCTTTTGTCTTGCTTTCCGTTTGCTTACCCAGAGTTACGTTGAAGGTTTTTTGATCACCATCGCGAATGACACCCATTTTTATTTTTTTGCCCACGCCTAATGTCGCGACTTTCGCGCGTAGCTCCGCGAAAGAGTGAATGGTTTTGCCATTAATCGAGATGATGACATCCCCAGCTTTTAGACCAGCTTTTGCTGCGGCGGTATGTGGCATAACCTCACTGACAAAAGCACCTTTGCTCGAGTCTAAGCCTAACGCCTCTGCAAGATCCGAATTGACTTCACCGCCTTTAACTCCGAGCATGCCGCGTTTGACTTCGCCATATTTGAGAATTTGGTCGGTAAGATTTTTCATCATATTAGACGGTATCGAGAAGCCTATACCGATGTTGCCACCGTTTGGACCCAGAATGGCAGTGTTGATACCAATGAG
>JBQGON010000233.1:0-4048 GCA_052087065.1 Vibrio sp.
GTAAACCCAACGGCGTATTTATCTACCTCGTCTTCATTAATGAGCTTCTCAACCAACATCGTATGCACCAGACCAGCAACAAGGGCCGCGTCAGCTGACGGACGAATCGGTAGCCATTCGGCATGCTCAGCGACCACTGAATCGGTATAACGAGGGTCTATAATAATCACGCGCGCATGAGATTTTTCGAGCGCTCTTCGCATCTCTTCGACCTGACCACCGCCAGACATACGAGTTTCAGAAACGTTTAACCCAAATAACACGACTAAATCTGAGTGGGCAACTTGCCAAAACATCGAGCCCTCGTATTTACCATAAGTATACGGGGTTGCCTTGACGATCTGTGCATTAGAATAGGTATTGAAGTATTGTAGGTAGCCGCCGGTAAGATTGAGCAATCGCTGCCAAGCAGACGTCCCTTGCGTATGATAGTAGGCGCCAGTCGCATATTGGTAATAGATCGATTCATTACCATATTTTGAGCCAATTCTATCCAGTTCAGAGGCAATCAGTTTCGTTGCTTCTTCCCATGAAATACGTTTAAATTTACCTTCACCACGCTTACCGATGCGCTTCATAGGATATTTCAAACGATCGGGGTTATAGACCCGATATCTATTGGAACGCCCGCGCAAACATGGCCGTATTTGATGCTCACCAAATACATCATCATTAATCGGTTCTTCAGGTTCAACCTGAACAATGCGATCATTCTCAACCCTAACTCTCAGAGCGCAGCGACTACCACAGTTAACCAGACATGCACTATGCTTATATACAGAGTGATTCAAAGCGCTCGCTTCTTGCGCTAACGCCTTCTTAGTAAAAGGCAACGCGCTCAGCGTCGAAAAGAGTGCGGCCCCAACCGCGGACTTACTAGAATACTCTAGCAATTGTCGCCGAGTCGTTTGGGTGCTTAAAAAAGACAATTTGCTCATATAAAACTCCACTTATGCGGGTCGAGCATGGGCTCTTGTTTTGTTATTAATGCTCGAGGAGAAGAAGGTTTAGACACAATAATAAAAACGCCCAGGCGGCTATTAATGGAATAAACTTATAATTTGAAAGGTTAATCCAGCAAAAGAGTCTTATGAATGACACAGATCATTCTATAAGCAGATTAAGGATTAAATCTGATAAAATGATGAATAACGCAGGTTTTTACAGATCCTAACGGCGACACGTACCCCATTAGGCACTGAGTATTAACGCATCAAAATCGCAAGATTCGATGCATAATCCACACCCATTGCAAGCCGTTCTATCAATGTGAGGTTGGCGTTCTGAGACAACTTCAATTGCGTCTTGCGGACATGACTCCACACAACTTTTACAATATACCGCCAATGCGGGTAAACAGCCGCTAGTGACAGTTGCTCGCCGCTCCCCAACACTTAATGCCTCAGTCGGGCAAGCCATCACGCAAGCAACGCAGCCATCACAGTATTGACTAGAGGTTAATACTGGGTAGCCATCGGTAAATTCAATCACATTGGCAGGGCAAGCCGCGGCACATTGTTGGCACTGCGTGCACGATTGCAGAAATAACGCTTCATCCACGCTATAAATCGGCCTAGGAACATGCGCGGGTAATGACACATTCTGCAATGGCGAGGCAATACGTTGAAACAGTGCTCGGCGATTGGGATTAAATTCCATAAAATGCCCCATAGATCATGAAGTGGTGATGGTTATTAAATTACTTATATAACGCCGTTACTCGAGGATTGAGCTGCATTGAATGCTGCAACTGCAAGAGAAAATACCGATTCAAGCGGGCCACATTGGCATAAAATTGTGACGTCTGGTTGCTTTCCAATAGCTCTAAATAACGATAAGCCCAAGGCAACAGATGCTGTTCAAGTAAGATAACAACGGCTTCGTCCTGTCCATCTTCCAGCAATGCAGACATCGCCCAAAGCATGAGCCCATAATGGTCGTTTGGCTCAGATTTAGTACTGACTTCAATCGCATGTTGCGCTAAAAATAGCGTAAAGTCTGCGGTGGTCTTCCCCATTACACTATTGTCTTTTTCTTGATACACAGACCCCCAAGGCGGTGCAATCATCTCGCCTTGTCCTTCACACAAAACGGAGTAAGCGTACTCAGAAAACGACGCTTGATTGGCCTGTAAAGCATCTGAAACATCAGTTATCGCGGTGGGATCTTCCCATGGAAACATGTCTGGCAGAAGAGAGAGGTGACTGAGGATCGCTCGGTTCGTGGCATGGTTTGGTGGTAAATAGAGCAAACTGCCCAATAAGCGCGGTACAATCGCAATATGATTCATAGATAACCTGTCGTCTGATATGCCGATATTTAATAACACCAGCGTAACGTGTCACTGAAGCGAGGAGAATGATGTGGATCATCTTGAACAGAATAAACACCAGTGCATGTACAGATTATCGTTAACTTTTACTGGATGTTTGAGAGCGGAAAAGGCAAACAGAGGGAAATGAACTGAAAAATCACTAGAGAAAAGTGACTGATGATATCAACGTCAGCAGTCGCACAATAACAAATAATGCCACCAACACCATCTATAACGTTTTTTCAGCTCATCTTAATTGATTATTGCAGCATATCTTTGTTTATTTTCACGATCACTTTTTTAATCGGTCCTGGCATATCGTGAGGAGCAACCAGCGGGCGGTGGGGCTGGCCGGGATAGAATATGATAAAATCACCACGACTTAACGTTACATAACGCTCATCTTTCACCTGACGACTGAAGGCAATATCTCTTTCTTCAAATTGGTTATCATTAATGTTTTGGAAGGTTTCTAAGCCAACACCATAACTTTCATCACCTTCGAGTAGCCATTGAATATCGATGTATTGATGATGGCACTCGGGAATACGCTCATCACCTGGGTGGGTATGATCACTCACCACCATAAAGAATGCGTTATCGCCTTCAACTTCATAACGACCTTCTTCAGTAGATTGCTCGAGGCAAGCTTGTACGGTTGCAAAGATCTCACGAATTCTAGGGTGTAACACTTGAGTAAATGACAGTTCATTTACATTGCCAATATACATAAAGGCTCCTTTATTGAATAGATGAGGCATTCTAGCGGTTCCCATGTATAGGGTAAACTGATTTTGGCCCTGCTAGCACACCTGCCTAATTTAACAACGCTACCTGCCTATAAAGCAAACAGAAAAAAGGCGAGAACTCTGCCTCGCCTTATATTTTACTATTCTAACCACTCTAAATTAGCTAACCGCAGCAAATGCTTCTGCGACCTTCTCGATGTTTTTCTGATTTAATCCAGCGACGCACATACGACCACTGGCAATCAGATAAATCGCATGTTCTTCACGTAATAGGTCCACTTGAGTCGGTGTAAACCCGGTATAACTAAACATGCCTTTTTGTTTTATCAGATAACTAAAGTCTTTTTCCGGACACAGTTCGAATAATCGGTCAAACAAAGCACGGCGCATCGTTGCCATGCGTGTTTTCATGGTATCCACTTCCTCTAGCCACTGCTGTTTTAAACCAGTATTAAGCACACCTGTCACGAGTTTTGAACCGTACTTCGCAGGGCTTGAATAGTTACGACGAACCGTTGCTTTCAACTGACCTAAAACATTTTCAGCCACCTGTGAATCGGCACATACGATAGACAAACCACCGACACGCTCGGCATAAAGCGACAAGGTTTTTGAAAACGAATTGCTCACCAGAAACGTAATGTCATTACGCTTCGCCAACGTTCGAATGACATAAGCATCCTCTTCAATTCCATCACTAAGCCCTTGATAAGCCATATCAAAGAATGGAATCAACTGACGCTGCGCAAGAACCTCAATGACTTGGTCCCATTGACGAGGGGTAAGATCAACGCCAGTTGGGTTATGGCAGCAAGGATGAAGCAGAACAATACTCTGCGCTGGCAGTTGTGACAATGTGGACAGCATACCGTCAAAATTAAGCGATTTGGTTTGCCAATCAAAATAAGGATACGTCTCGACTTCAAAGCCTGCGCCTTTAAAAATCGCATGATGATTTTCCCAAGTTGGATTGCTCACCCAGATT
>JBQGON010000234.1:0-4001 GCA_052087065.1 Vibrio sp.
TACCCGTCAAAATTTACTTGGGAACGAAAGCGCTGTGTCGTTTTTACTGGCATTATTCTCAGTAGGCATTGCCATCGGCTCTTTAGCGTATGATAAATTGTCACACCATCGTGTCGAGCTCGGCTCTGTGCCTATTTCAGGCGCATTGATTACCCTTTGGGGATATTTATTTGCCACACAAATCCCACCACAGTTACCGGTGCTGTTTGAGTTCAGTGATTTTATAAGCTACCAGCCACTGTGGCCAACCTTTGCTTATCTATTTTTACTGGGCGTCAGCGGTGGGCTGTTTATTGTCCCGTTGTACGTATTGTTGCAACAACGCTCGCAAGCCAATGAACGCGCTCAAGTCATTGCCGCGATGAATATCTATAACGCACTATTTATGGTGGGCAGTGCGATACTCGGCATCGTGGCGCTTAGCCTCGTTGGTTTGAGTATCCCTCAGCTCTTTGCCATATTGGCAATCATGAACGGTATTATTGCTTTATGGCTATTTTTTCAATATCCCGTTCATGTAGTCCGCCTTTTGATTTCACTCAGTTGCCGGCTACTCTATCGAGTCAAAACGCGTCATATTGACAATATCCCCGAAAGCGGTGGCGCCTTAATCGTGTGTAATCACGTCAGTTATCTAGATGCCCTGCTGCTCAGTGCCGCCTCGCCTCGGCTGATCCGCTTTGTTATGGAAGAAGACTACGCAAACTTTCCTCTAATTCGGCATTTTCTACGCCGAGCCGGCGTTATTCCCATCAATGCCGCGCGTAGTCAATCGATTCGCCGTGCTTTTCAAGCGGTAGAACAGGCGCTCAGTGAAGGCGAGTTGGTCTGCATTTTCCCTGAAGGACGATTAACCAGTGATGGAGAAATACACTCGTTCATGCGCGGCACAGACATCATATTACAGCGCAGCACCGCGCCAGTGATTCCTGTTGCTATCCGCGGTTTATGGGGAACGTACTTTAGCCGCCACTTGGGGCGCGCTTGCAAAGGTTTGCCGACTCGCTGGTGGTCAAAGGTTGAGGTTGTAGTCGGAACTCCGATTCCATCAGGCCAAGCGAACAATAAAATATTACATGAGCAAGTGTCTCTGTTACGCGGCTTAAAGCGCTAGAGTCCTCCTCTCCTTATCCATTGTCCCCACGATGATAGCGCCAAGCTATGTGCCAATATACGGCGCTTGGCCTCGACGCGCTCGTCGATTGTGCAGCGAATGAGATTACCTTGCTCAGTTTTTTATTGCTCAGCGTTCAATTTAATTGAACAGGTGTTAAAAACTTTAAGACTTTCTGATAGCACGAGTTAGGTTACAATAGCGTTTATCCCCTCTCACCATTGACGTGAATTAACAGACTTATGATCAATTTTAAAAACCTGCTCTTCTGGTTAGGACTCCTTTTGTGCTTAACTCCAGCGATTAACTCGCCCACCGCGTTAATTCTTGGCTTTCTCATTACATCATTTGGTCTGGTTCCCCAAGGCATTGCGGTGACTAAAATCACCAAGAAATTACTGGCGTATTCGATCGTTGGCTTAGGATTTGGTATTCCTTTGCAGCAAGCGCTCTCAGTCACCGCACATGGTATAGGATTGGTGATGACGACCATCATTGGTACACTGCTTATCGGTACGCTCATCGCCTCTTGGATTGGATTGGACAGGAAAACAGGTCACCTGATTGCGTCAGGAACAGCGATTTGTGGTGGGAGTGCCATTGCTGCGGTCGCACCAGCCATTGATGCGAAAGATGATCAAATTGGCGTCGCACTCGGTACTGTGTTTGTTTTAAACTCTGTGGCGCTATTTCTATTCCCAATGATTGGGCATGCCTTGCACTTAGACCAACAAACGTTTGGTACTTGGGCCGCGATTGCCATTCATGACACCTCTTCGGTCGTCGGCGCCTCCTCTGCCTATGGCGCTGAAGCCTTGAAAACAGCAACCACACTCAAACTAGCGCGGGCGCTGTGGATCGTCCCGGTCGCGTTTATCAGTGCATGGCTGTTTCGCAGTCAGACTAAAAAAGTCACGATTCCTTACTTCATCGTTTTTTATTGCGTCGCCATCGCTATTACGGCGTTATTGCCACAAGGCCAAGCGGTCTATAACGTGGTATTTCGCATTTCAAAACAAGCTCTGGTTGTCTGCCTTTACCTCATCGGTTGTGGTATTTCCATTCAACGCTTAAAGCAATCCGGTCCTCGACCCTTTCTCTTTGGAGTCACCTTATGGGTACTGATTTCTTGCACATCGTTAGGTTGGCTACTTACTCATCCACTGTAGCCCGTACTGGCTGTGATAACGCTAACGCAATGCAAGATAAAAACGCACTAAGCTGAGCGGCGTAAGATAACCAACCTTGCTCAGTGAGTGCGATACCGATTTGCATCAGAATTGAAAGAAGTAAGATGAAACGGATCATCGCTTGCTATCCCTATGCTGTCCATCGTAATGGCAGTAGTATGGAAAACTCTCGATGAAAGCGGAAATACACTTTTCGCCTATCTCATAACTTTTCTTTTGGTCAGCGTTGCAATCATGGAAAGTGACACTGCAACAACCAATCTTGTAACGCGCGCCTTGGCGGCTTAATCGAGCCGCTATCTAAATGACTTGGCATGGCGTAATAGGCAACCGGCCATTTGAACTTTTCTAACTTACCTTGGCACCAGTCACTCCAATCCAATGCCGTCACATCGACATTGGCCTTAATAATTGCGACTGGTCTTGCGCCATAGGTCACGTCGTTAATGGGAACCACAATCGCACTGTGAACTGCGGCATGTTGAGTCAACACAGCTTCGATTTCTTCACAATGGATATTTTCACCACCAGAGATAAACTGATTATCTGCGCGACCTAAAATGACTAACTGACCACTCTCTTGCCAGTACCCGAGGTCTTGGGTATCAAACCATCCATCTTGGTTAAGTAATGATGTTAATGTGCCTTGATGATAGTAACCACTAGCTAATGTTGCCCCGCTTAATAAAATGCGTTGCCCACATACCATCAACCTGCGATTAGGAAGTACGGTTCCCACGCCCGCGCCCTGTTGCACTTGCCGCGCGGTTACCGTCGACGCGGCCTCAGTCATGCCATAGCCTAGCCATGTTTCGATCCCTAAGGCGGCAGCACGCAGTGCCAGTTCTTGTGGTATATGGCTTCCCCCGAGCAATACTCGAGATAAACAAAGTGATTGCTCACTATCGAGTAACCGCTGTAATTGCAGTGGTACTAAAGACGCATGCGTGACGCCCGCCATGTCTTCGTGCAAAGTCCCTTGCCCGACTTTAAGGCTGGCGCCTACGGCGAGCCAGCGATAGACAATCGATAAGCCAGATACATGATACAAAGGTAAGCTAAGTAGCCAACAGTCCTGCGATTTGAAACTGAACCACTGCAAGAGCCCGGTTGCCGAAGCAAAATGCTGTTCATGCGTGTGCGCCACCGCTTTGGGCGTGCCAGTAGAACCCGAGGTAAAAATCAGGCTTGCGAGATTGTGTGGCGCATAGTGAGGCGTGTGAGTGGAAAATTGCACAGGCGATGAGTCTGGTGAATTACGCAACGAGGTGATCGTCACGCACTGGAGATCGCGAGGCATCTCCTGAATATCATCTGGCAAGGTTAAATCAGGAGAGAACCAAACGAAGGCTGAGCATTGCGGCGGATAGAGCGTGACAAGCTTACGGGCTAATAAAGCGGTCGGTTGCGGCATCGTCAGCGCACACGTCACCCCTAGCTGATGCGCAGCGAGCATGATCAGCAGCATATGAGGGTGATTCTTACCAACAATGGTGACAATATCCTGAGCTCGCACCCCTTGTTGATAAAGCTGCTCACTGACGTGATCCACCTCTTCGCACAGGGTCTGCCATGTGTAGACCCCGTTCTCGGTGTATAGCGCGACAGCCGTTGGCGCCAGCAAGCGCCAATGCTGCCACATCGGCATCGTGGGTAATGCTGTTATTGCAGAGCGGTTTGATTCCATAGCAATTCTA
>JBQGON010000235.1:0-3919 GCA_052087065.1 Vibrio sp.
CGGTACTCGAGCCCCGCTCTGCGACGATGAAGTTAGGCGTGCATAAAGCCGCGAATGCTGGTGCGTTAACTCAAGCCGATGAAGTCTTTCTATTCCAACCGAAAAACATTGCTTGGCAAGTGCAAGATATCGCGGACCATTGCTTACAACCCGCTTATACCAATGATGATATTGACGATCTTGTAAAGCAAATTACGCAGCATGCTCAGCCCTATGATCATATCTTAGTGATGAGTAATGGCGGTTTTGGCGGAATTCATGACAAGCTATTGGCGGCATTGCGTCAATCAGTGCAAGAGGTAATATCGCATGACACAGTATAACCGACAAATTACGCTGGCATGGACGGGCGCCTCTGGGGCGCCGTATGGATTGAAATTGCTGGAGTGTTTATTAGCGCAAGATTTCCAAGTTTACCTACTGATTTCATCGGCGGCACGTGTCGTATTAGCCACTGAGCACGGTTTGAAGTTGCCTGCTGGGCCAGATGCGGCGCATAAAATATTGATTGAACATTTTCAATGTCCTGCGCAGCAACTTGTGGTGTGCGGCAAAGAAGATTGGTTTTCTCCGGTGGCCTCAGGCTCCGCTGCGCCCAAGCAAATGGTCGTATGCCCATGCTCTGCAAGTTCGGTTGCTTCGATTGCCTATGGCATGTCGGATAACCTGATTGAGCGCGCCGCTGATGTGGTGTTAAAAGAACGCGGCCAATTATTACTGGTGGTCAGGGAAACCCCATTTTCGACGATTCACTTGGAAAATATGCATAAACTCTCGCAAATGGGGGTCACGATTATGCCTGCCGCACCTGGGTTTTATCATCAGCCGCAATCTATCGATGATTTGGTGGACTTTATGGTGGCGCGTATTTTAGATCATCTTGGGGTCGAGCATCATCTCGTGAAGCGTTGGGGATATGGTAATAAAACGCCAGAGTAGCTAAATTTTTCATTTGCCTTTACAATTTGTGTACTCATCGGGGAGCACACCCACTTAATTGTGGCGCTGAGATTGGGCGATATGCCCAGAACCCGTTAATCATTGAATGATTAAACACCTGAACCAGATAATGCTGGCGTAGGAATTGAGTGCGGTTGTTAAAATCGCTAGCGTGATTCTCACATCCCCCTCAAACCTGTGCCGCTCACATAACGGAGAGCGAGCCTTGAAACATCATCACTTAACCACTTTAGCCGCGAGTATTGCGATACTGGCGTCAGCCCCTGTATTGGCGAAAAAACCCACATTAACGATTTATACTTATGATTCGTTCACTTCCGAGTGGGGGCCAGGTCCGCAAGTCAAGCAAGCCTTTGAGCAACAATGTCACTGCACGTTGAAGTATGTTCCTTTAGAAGATGGGGTCTCGATTCTTAATCGAGTGCGCCTAGAGGGCGTTCATACGAAAGCGGATATTGTGCTAGGACTGGACAATAACTTAATGACAGAGGCGCAAAAAACGCACTTATTTGCGCCAAGCCCGGTCTCACTTTCGACGGTTAATGTCCCTAATGGATGGCACAATCAGACGTTTATTCCATTCGATTATGGCTATTTTGCGTTTGTTTATAATAAAAACAGACTCAAAAATCCACCGCAAAGCTTACATGATCTGGTTGAAAACCATCCGCAACTTAAGATCATTTATGAAGACCCACGGACGTCAACCCCAGGCCAAGGACTGCTGTTATGGATGAAATCTGTCTATGGTGAAAAATCTAAGCAAGCATGGCAGCAATTAGCGAAAAAAACCGTCACCGTGACAAAAGGATGGTCTGAGGCGTATTCGATGTTTCTCAAAGGGGAAGCCGATATGGTGTTGTCTTACACCAGCTCGCCGGCGTATCACATTATTGCCGAGAATAAACATCAATATGCGGCGGCCAACTTTAGTGAAGGCAACTATTTGCAAGTTGAAGTGGCGGCGAAAGTGAAAGGAACTACGCACACGAAATTGGCGGATGAATTCTTAAACTTTATGCTAACGCCGGCTTTTCAGTCGCTTATTCCCACGACCAACTGGATGTATCCTGTGACCAATGTCACTTTGCCTAAAGGCTATGAGCAATTGACCATACCCAAGCGCGCGTTAATGTTATCACCTAAGCAAGTTGCTGAGCACCGCCGTGATTGGGTGCGTGAGTGGCAACGTGCAGTGGCATATTAAGGGGTTGGTGTGAATCGAATTCCCAAATTGGGGTTAGTTATGGCGATCCTCGTGATCGCTTTTGTCATCTCCGCGGTCTGCGCGTTATTGTCTCAAACCTCGACGATCCCATTGAGCGAGATCTGGCACGATGCCTATTATTTACATGTCACCAGCTTTAGCTTTTATCAATCAAGCTTATCGACGCTGATTAGCTTGGTGGGGGCGGTGCCTGTCGCTCGTGCTCTACATCGACGTCAGTTTAAGGGACGTAACCTGCTATTAAAGCTGTTTTCTATGACATTGGTGTTGCCTGTGCTGGTGGCCGTATTTGGATTATTAGCGATTTATGGACGCAGTGGGTGGGTGTCAACCATTCTCGATGAGTTTGGGCTATCGCTACCATTTAATATCTATGGTTTAGGGGGGATTTTATTAGCGCATGTGTTTTTTAACTTACCTTATGCGAGCCGGTTATTATTACAGAGTTTACAAGAGATCCCAGAAGATCAGCATAAACTCTGTGCACATTTGGGGATGACTGGCTGGCAAAAGTTTTGTTTAGTCGAGTGGCCCCGTTTGCGCCAGCAGTTGCCTCATATTGGTGGCTTGATTTTCATGCTGTGTTTTACCAGTTTTGCGACCGTGATGGCGTTGGGGGGCGGCCCTAAATCGACCACGATAGAATTGGCCATTTACCAAGCGATAAAATACGATTTTGATCTACAAACTGGCGCATTATTAGCCATTTGGCAAATGCTTTTATGCTCTTCACTGTATTTTGCTTTGCATTATTTTTCGCGTGTTATGCCGGTGGCGAATGGGTCGATTGCATCCGCTCAGCAGTGGAGTCAAGACAGTCGATTGAGCCGTTTTTGGGATGGTTTTTGGATTGTATTGGTCATTGTCTTTACCGTGCCGCCTTTTATGATGGTGATTGGCAGTGGCTTGAATTCATCGCTTGCTCAAGTTTTAACGAGCTCTGCATTTTGGCAAGCACTGACGACATCAGTACGCATTGCCGTGTCAGCCAGTGTGGTTGCATGCACTATTGGCGTGACCATTTTGCTGTCTAGCCGTTACTTGAGGCTGCGTCAGCAGAATACGCAAGCCAATGGATTAGAGCTTATCGGCACAATTATTTTGGTGACGCCTGGGTTAGTGATTAGTACCGGCCTATTTTTGCTTTTGCGCCAATGGGTTGATGTATTTAGCCATGCATATTGGGTCGTTGTTATCGTCAACGCACTGATGGCATTGCCTTATGTGATAAAAACACTCAGTCAGCCTCTGCTGCACATTGAGCAGCAATATCAACTGTTATGTGCCAGCCTCGGTATGCACGGTTGGCAGCGGTTTAAAATGGTGGAACTGCGAGCCCTGCAAGGCCCGATTGCTCAAGCATTGAGTTTGAGCTTCTTGTTGTCGTTAGGGGATTTGAGTGCCATCGCTTTGTTTGGTAATCAAGATTTTCGCACATTACCGTTGTACCTGTATCAGTTATTAGGTTCTTATCAAACCGATGCCGCTGCAGTGGTGTCATTGACGCTATTGCTGTTTAGTATCGGGATTTTTTATTTGGTAGAAAAAGCCTTCCGTTGGAAAGGTCGGAGTGAAATATGTTAGTGGTAGACCAAGTACAATATGAATATCAAAGTGATTGGTTTGCTTTTGATATTACCTTACCCAAGGGGGCCATTTTAGCGTTAATGGGACCGAGTGGTTCTGGTAAGTCAACACTGTTAAGTTTGGTGGCTGGTTTTATTGAACCGA
>JBQGON010000236.1:0-3903 GCA_052087065.1 Vibrio sp.
GATTCATGGACACCGAGTGTGCATCAAGAATATTTGTTATGCCAAATGCAGTATCGATATCAACTAAGCTTTGCTGCGAGCTCTCGCCTACACGAGGACACGTAAATGGAAACCAAGTTTTACCAACTTAAAGGCACACATTCTCAGTTAGTCGTCCAAGTGGACGAGGTGGCAGAAATTGTCTATTACGGACAAGTTCTGACTAGTGAAGTGCATGATGACTATGCGCTCGCCGCCTTGCTACGTCCTATTCCCTATGGGCGATTGGATAACGATATACCGGTGTCGCTTAATCCGCAGCTCGCGCGAGGAAACTTTGGGTCACCGGGTGTTGAAGGGCACCGCAATGGTCAGCACTGGGCACCGGAATTCACCATTCGTACCATTCAGCACTTTGAACAGCATTTATGTATTGAGAGTCAAGATGACCGTGCTCAATTACAGTTATCCATCACCTTGCAGCTTGATGCCAATGATGTACTGCAAATGCATCAAACATTAACCAACATGGGAGAGAGCGGCTATAGTGTCACGCGTTTGGCGAACACCATGACGTTACCGGAACGGGCTGGAGAAGTGTTGTCTTATTATGGCCGTTGGGTAAAGGAATTTCAGCAAACACGTACACCGTTAACGGCTGGTGGGTTTATTCAAGAAAACCGCCGTGGCCGAACTTCGCATGAGCATTATCCTGCGCTGATGGTGGGGCCAAAGGGGTTTGCTGAAGAGGCTGGCGAAGTGTGGGGCGCTCATCTTGCATGGAGTGGCAACCATCGCATGCGGGTTGATGTAAAAGCAGATGGACGACGAGTACTGCAAGCGGAAGCCTTATACTTGCCCGGAGAAATATACTTAGCGGCTCATACCAGCATTACGACGCCGACACTGTATATGAGTTACAGCGCCGCTGGGCTCAATGGCATGAGTCAGCAATTCCATCGCCATGTTAGGCAAGAGATCTTGCCGAAACGCCTGAGTAAACCTCGGCCAGTGCACTTAAATACGTGGGAGGGCATCTACTTCGAGCACGATCCACAGTATATTATGGATATGGCGACCGAAGCGGCCAATATTGGAGTGGAGCGCTTTATTATTGATGATGGGTGGTTTCGTGGTCGCAATGATGACACGTCCTCACTCGGAGATTGGTTCATTGATGAAGGAAAATACCCTCAAGGATTAAATCCGGTGATCGAGCATGTTCATGGATTAGGCATGGAATTTGGCTTGTGGTTTGAGCCAGAAATGGTCAATCCTCATTCTGAACTATATTGTCGCCATCCAGAGTGGGTATTGGGAGTGACTGGCTATCAACCACCGACTGGGCGCCACCAATATAGCTTGGATCTACAAAATTCTGCGGTGTTTGATTATTTATATGAGCGCCTTGACCACTTTTTATCAACCTATCCCATTGATTATATTAAGTGGGATATGAACCGTGAAATTGTTCAACCCGGACATGACGATATGGCGTCGGGAGTTGGTCAAGTGCGAGCGTATTATGCACTCCTTGATAAGCTGGTACTGGCGCATCCACAGGTTGAGATAGAATCTTGCGCCGCGGGTGGTGGTCGCATTGATTATGAAGTGCTAAAACGTACTCATCGCTTCTGGACATCCGATAACAATGATGCGCTAGAGCGCCAGCAAATCCAAAAAGGCTTTAGTTATTTTTTCCCACCAGAAGTGATGGGGTCACATATCGGTGCGACACGTAGTCACTCGACGCGGCGTACTCATAGCATGTCATTACGTGGCATCTCGGCTATTTTCGGTCATATGGGACTCGAATTGGATCCTGTTCAAGCATCCACTGAAGAAAAAGCAGCATTTCGTCAGTATGTTGAATTGCATAAGCGATGGCGTCCGCTGTTACATCACGGAGTCACCCACCGGTTAACTCTCGATGATCATCAGCAGCAAGGTATCGCGGTATTATCCGATGATCACACTCAAGCCCTGGTGATGATTGCGCAGTTGGGAATGAGTACCTATTCACTTTCAGGACGTTTGCGTATTCCGGGGTTAGACCCTGGCAGTCGTTATCACCTCGCCATGATTGATGCGCCACCAGAGCTCCATGACATTGTAAACCGTCAGCCGCAATGGACTCGAGAACCAGTGATTTTAACGGGAGAGTGGCTTGAGAAAGCAGGCGTTGCCATGCCATTACTGGATCCGGAAACGGCGATATTGATAGAGATTCGGCAAATGGATTGCGATTAATCGTCATTGTATTGACCAATCATGGCAACAAAGTGGCCAATAAAAAGGGCGGAGACATGACTTTCCGCCCTTATCATATCAAGATATGAGTATGGAACTTATAACTGATCCACGACTTGTAGAATCGCCGTTAAGCAATCTTCACCCAACGCGACACTGCGCTCAGGGCTCCATCCATATAACGTATCAGGCTGATCAGCGTTCACCAACCCAATTGGAGCCGACGGTAAGATTGGCCATACCCGGTGCATCTTTATCATACCCATGCTGATCTTGAAACTCGGGGGTAATAGTCATGAAAGCTTGCTTAAACTGCGTTTCTAGCTTAGCTATGTGCTCGTTATAGCTCGGGATGCCTTCACCGCCGGAAACAAAATTATACGGTAGTGCTTCGTCCCCGTGGATATCAAGGAACATATCCAAGCCAGTCTGTTCCATACGTTCACGCACGTGAAAAACTTCTGGACTGCGCTCTAGTGTCGGCGTTTGCCATTCGCGATTTAAGTTTGTGCCAATGGCATTGGTGCGAAGATGTCCGCGAATACTGCCGTCTGGATTCATGTTTGGTACAAAATAGAAGGTCGCTTTATCTAATAAGGCACGTGCTACCGTATCGGTTTCATCAAGTAAACGTTCAATTAACCCTTCCATGAACCATTCTGCCATGGTCTCGCCTGGGTGCTGACGGGCGGTAATCCAAATACGTTTTTTATCGTCGCTCGGTTCACCAATGGTTAGCAAGCTCATGTCATTGCCATCCAATGTCTGCCCTAAAGTTTCTAGACGGCATAAATAATGGGTTTGTGCTTGATGAAGCAAGTCGAGGTGACGCTGATAGGGATAAGGCGCAAAGTAAGCGAAATACATTGAATCGCATTCTGGAATGGCAGTAAAGCTTAATGTATCGCCATCAAACTCAGCGGGAATACGAAACCATTCCTGTCGATCGTAGGAGGCGACGACATCGTATCCTTGCCAGCCTTCTGGGTAGGCGGAGGATTTCAACTGTTTAATTTTGAAGGAATGTACTTGTTGTGGCTCACTTTCTAAACGAAAGTGAAACCATTGAGCAAACTCGGATTGGTTATCTTTCGGAATGGATAACTGAATGTCGTCGCGAGATTCTGCTTGAATGACGTGTATATTACCACTATCAAAATTGCTGAATATTTTCATGAGCACTATTTAAGTTGATGGATGTGATTAGACGATAGCAAGTTTAAGCGGTGAATAAAAGTTGGGGGAGACGATGAATGAGTAGGCGGAGCTCTCCTACTGGTGGGAGCCTTAGCCAACTCTTTGATGTAACAAAGTGTTATTGCACTTTGATGTTTTGGATGCGAAAGCAGCAGAGCATAGTAGTTATTTATTTAAAATGATTATATTTGTGCTTACCTTTTCGGTGTTGTTTGGTTCCTTGCTTGCCGTAAAACCCTTTCGTTTAATTGCCAATTTAAAGCGGGTCTCAAAAGAGCGCGACCAATACCTCAGAATTATGAACCAGTCGGTCCCCGTCATAAAAACTGATCTTAGCGGTACGATCACTGAGGTGAATAACGCGTTCAGTTTATTGAGTGGTTACTATGACCGCGAGCTCATTGGTCAATCTGCGGATTGTTTATGCTTTAACCGCGATGAATACGACAACAAAGAAATGTGGCAAGTCTTGAATTC
>JBQGON010000237.1:0-3790 GCA_052087065.1 Vibrio sp.
AACGCATGTAATGATTGCTCACACCAAAGCGAAAACGCCTCGTGTAGTGTTAACTGAGGATCCAACGCGTACGTTTGTTGCGCGTGAATCACACGCGAAAATGTTGGCCAGAACGATTCAAAATCGGCCAGATTCATTGGCTTAAGCATGGCTTTCCCTTTCGTTAAACGATCTCGTCAATGAACTCAATCATAACCCTATGAACTCTGAATTCTATCAAAGCAACGTTAATGTTTGATCGGCGAAAGCAGTTTCGGGTTCACCACGAGATTTCTGACACCATGTGCATGATCTTCTTTAAAGATATTACCTTGGCACCACTTGCCGACACTGGCGATGTTCACTTTTGCAACGCGAGGTCGCACACTCCAAGAAACCTCCAAAGGCGACCCATGCTCGTTATAACTCGGACCGGTCGTCGAGCCTGCGTATTGAATCGGCTGCCCTGTATCATGAGGAATGGAGAAGGCTTGCTGCAAGCCATTCTTTTGTCCGTACTCGGTTAATGTAATAAAATTCAGAGCATTAGGGTCATTCACCAACACATACACCTGCGCTTCAACACGCAATTGCGGATTGAGAATGGCTTTATTCATACAGGAAGCCAAAGTCGGCCCCGGTGTCACCTTCGCGGACGAATATACATAGTGAACTTCAATCGTATCGCCCGATTGCAACCCACCGTGCTCATTGGGACAAACAGCATGATCAAACGGGATCAACTCATCCTTAGAAAGGTGTCCGGAGTACCGATAACCAGACTGGTAACCATGGCCATCACCATTCCCTGCATAGGTCACGAATTCCCCACCTTTGTGTTCGGCATTTTTGTGAAAATGAATATTGCACAAATTCATGTCCTGATACTCTGGAGCAGTCGCGAATGTGATGAGGTTATCCCCAGTAACCGAATTAATATCCCGCGGGGCCTGGGGGCCAAAACCTTGACCGTCGGTATTTTTTGCTAGATTCGCACGCTGGTGGGCAATCACCTCGTCAGCAACAGCGTGATGGCTGGTTTTCGCAAAACCGTCACTGACCACACAGCTCAACGCGGTGAATACAAACAGCATCGTTGTTTTCATGACTGCATTCCTATTGTCATATTATGAATAAAACACTCAACCGAACCCGTCGTTTGGGCCAAAATATTTACGCCCAGCAAACCGATACTCGCTCAGCACGAATACCATAACTAGTTGTATAAAAAACACATGCTCACATTTTTTCGCACAAACACTCGCAGGTTTTACAGAACTGTGAATTTGTATTGAGTAATCGATGATTAGACTATTATGAATGTCCATGCACTTCAAAATATAAACATTGATGTTGATACCAGAAAATAAAAAAGAAGCCGAGACGAAAAGCGTCTCGGCTTCTTTTTTGTCATTAAACGGATTTAGCTCGCAAATTTAAAGGCTGGGGTATTCTCTGATAGAGATGATCGGCATACCAGTGACCGCCGATTTCGTAAGCATTTGGTAAAATGCTAGCAAGGGTAAAACCGCACCGCTGTAGAACTTTTTCAGAACCAACGTTGCCTTCAGTGACGACCGCAGTGAAGCTATCGAGACCAAACTGTTCCGTTGAATAATCAATCAGTGCGTTTAAAGATTCACTACCGTAGCCCAAACCGTGGTATTGCGGTAACAGCATAAATCCGACCTCAGCGACGCCCTCTTGTATGCGATAGCCTGTTATCCCTATTTTTTCATGGGTATCAGAGTGGTAAATAACCAAACAAAGCCAATGACGAGCACTGAATGACCATGGTTGAAGTCGAGAATGAAACTTCTCTTCAATTTCCGCTCGTGACGGCTCATCAAAACACCAGGCAATGACGTTTGGGTCGGTATGCAGTCGATAAAAGAGTGACCAATCATCGACAGTTATCGGCACCATAATCAAACGCTCTGATAGAATATTCATGAAACACCTCCTTGTGACGAAAAATCCCTCGTTAAGCATAACATGAGCACCAAGTTTACTGACCGCTAGCATGGCGCACATGGCTTATTTATTGATCATTGGCGAGAGAAAATCGGTTCATAAGGGATATCACAAAATGTTAAGTAAGAACCTTCACCAAACGGATGATCCGGCAGCTCAATATCACCATGGGAGGTGTAGGCATCAAAAAGCTCATTATTCTGTTGTATCGCGTTTTCTAACTCCCTCGCTTTCTGGTGTGCTTGACCACAATTTCCATGCTGACCCGCTTTAAACACGAGGTAAATATCATGAATGGATTTAAGCGTAATCGCGCAATGGACGCGTTCATGTCTGTAGAGTTTTTCGATATAAGAGCGAAAATATTCAGTTGACTGTGGAGATACCGCCGACATTTTAATTTGTGGTAGCGTGTAGTTAACCTGCAAATTAAAATCATAAATTTTACAGGTCTGGTAGTCAGCATTGTAACTGTATGTCCATGAGGTATAGCCATCATAGCCTTTCTGTTTTAGAGCATTCGGTTTATTGGCATCAAATGAAGCATTAATTTCGCTTTGGCTGTTTCCCTCCACTTTATAAATTTCGTACTCTTTCTGAAAAGGGAACCCTAATTCATCTTTAGAATAGGACTGGCCTGACACCAATAAACTGATAATTAAAAACGCGATATTTTTCATATATTCCTCTATGTGTTTTAATCTCTGACTTTTTACGCTTCATACTGTTATTTACCGTATTGCATTCTTATATCATTCAATAAAAATAAATAGTGAGATTTATATAATCGGGGTAAAAAGTCTATTCTCCGAACGACGGAGCGCGGTGCTTTTTAGCAAACATTACCGTAATGTTCTATTCGCAGGATGAATTAACGGAACCCTTCACACATATTCATTACGATCATGACTCTCCATCACAAAATTGGTGGATTGAAATAGACAGAGTGCCTGTTCACCAATGACATCGATTATGGCTGGGTACTTCTCAAATTATCCAGAGTAAATACGCCTTGCCACTCAGTCGATAAAACCGACATGATAACCTTATCCACAAATTCACCGTCACGAAAACCAGACTGACGCATAACACCTTCCTGTTGATAGCCAGCTTTGTGATACGCTTTAATCGCCCCAATGTTCAGCGTACACGCCGTTAATTGCACGCGATGCAACCCTAATGTACGAATCGCGTAATCAGTCACGACTTGCGTGACTAGGGTGGCGATGCCTTTGCCCCAGCAAGCTTTTTCACCAATGAGAATGAAAAATTCACCACTCCGATTTAAATGGCTGATTGAGGAAATACCGGCATAACCAATCAATTGATCATCGATATTATTACAGATGCCAAATGAGATCGTTGTATCCGAAGCATTAATGGTTGAAAGCCAGTTTTTTATATCTGACTTTGACTGTGGATACGCATACGAGGACAGACTGTATAACGTCACGTCTCTATCACATGACCACTTATAAAATACCTCACTGTCCTAGATATCTAATGAGCGCAAATAATAATTCCCTATTTCTAACTTCATCCCTTCTCTCACTTGCTTCTATAAGCCGATAATATTGCCATTCTAAAAAGATAATATTTCAGCACAGCCACCATAAAACTGCCGAAGCAACGCAAAGCCCATTCGTGGAGATAGCTTATTTAGCTTCCGATGTGATCACCTGCCGATAAAGATAGGAACGACTTGCTCCATAATCTATTGATGTAATTCGTTGAAAACCATTGCTCTCATAAAAACGGTGAGCATTGGTACTAAACGTTGGTGCCCGAATTCAACTGCGAAGTGCGACATTCTCCAATATCAAGCAACCAAAGCCAT
>JBQGON010000238.1:0-3617 GCA_052087065.1 Vibrio sp.
CGATGGGGCTGTTTGGTTACCTCAATCAAGCCACGAGAGTGAAAACAAAGGAAAGGAACTCATGAAGTTACGTAAACTATTTCAAGTTGGCGTTATCGCCACAGCTACTTTTGGTGCAGGCTCGGTTAGTGCTCAAGAATTCATTACGATTGGTACGGGTTCTGTAACTGGTGTCTACTACCCAACAGGCGGTGCGATTTGTAAATTGGTCAACAAAGATCGTAAAAGCCATGACATCCGTTGTTCTGTTGAGTCTACCGGTGGCTCTATCTACAACGTGAACACCATTCGTGCGGGTGAACTGGATTTTGGTATTGTACAATCTGATTGGCAATATCATGGCTATAACGGCACCAGCCAATTTAAACAGCAAGGTCCTTACAAAAAACTGCGTGCCATGTTCTCTTTGCATACTGAACCTTTTAACATTATCGCACGTGCCGACTCAGGTATTAACAATGTCAAAGACTTAGTTGGTAAACGCGTTAATATTGGTAACCCAGGTTCTGGTGACCGAGCAACCATGCAAGTGGTCATGAATGCGTTTGGTTGGACAAAAGATAGCTTCAAACTCGCATCTGAACTTAAAGGCTCTGAGCGTTCACAAGCGCTATGTGATAATAAAATCGACGCCTTTATCTACATGGTTGGTCATCCAAATGGTTCAATTAAAGAAGCAACCACATCTTGTGATGCGAAATTAGTTCCAGCCACTGGCCCTCAGATCGATAAGATCGTTAAAAATCATCCTTACTACACATACACCAATGTGCCTGCTGGCATGTACCGTGGTACAGACAAAGATGTGAAAAGCTTTGGTGTAGCCGCCACTATGGTAACAAGTACTGATGTATCGGATGACGTCGCTTATAATGTTGCAAAAGCTGTCTTCGAGAATTTCTCTACATTTAAGCGCCTACATCCAGCGTTTGCCCACCTAAAGAAAGAAGATATGGTTACCAATGGTATCTCTATTCCTCTTCATCCAGGTGCTGTGAAATACTATAAAGAAGTCGGTTTACTGAAGTAATAGTAACCGCGCTGTTTAACAACTAACGCTTTGGGCAGGCAGAGAATCT
Organism: Vibrio sp.; assembly: GCA_052087065.1. Lineage (GTDB taxonomy): Bacteria > Pseudomonadota > Gammaproteobacteria > Enterobacterales > Vibrionaceae > Vibrio. The sequence continues at coordinate 1,080 of JBQGON010000238.1, forward strand.
TCCTGCCCCTTTAACTAGCACCGATTCCTCGTGTGCTAGCTTCTGTTTTCAGACCTAGAAAACAATGTTCATTCCAAATATTCAATATGATTAATAATAAGGAAAAGTACATGTCGCAGACTCAAACTTCGTCTCCTGACGTGCAAGAGATGGTTGCGCAAACCGATTCTGGTGCGCGTAATCCTGGCGGGCTATCCGGCAGAATTCTCTGGTTTGTTCCGCTGTGTTGGTCACTGTTCCAACTTTGGTATGCCTCACCACTGCCTTTCATTTTTAACTTTGGTGTATTAAACGATACCGAAGCACGTTCGATCCATCTAATGTTTGCTATTTTCTTAGCCTTTACCGCCTACCCGGCTTTCAAAGGCTCCCCACGAGATCATATCCCAGCGATCGACTGGCTTTTATCCCTATTAGGTGGTTTTTCAGCGGCGTACATTTATCTATTTTATGAAGCCCTCGCCAATCGATCTGGTGCACCAACCACGCTTGATATTGTCGTCGCGGTGATAGGCATGGTATTGCTGTTAGAAGCGACTCGTCGTGCGCTTGGACCACCACTAATGGCTGTCGCTGCAGTTTTCTTGTTGTACACCTTTGCTGGCCCGTATATGCCCGATGTGATTGCCCATAAAGGAGCAAGCTTAAATAAAGCCATGTCACATTTATGGCTCACCACTGAAGGGGTCTTTGGTGTCGCACTTGGCGTCTCAACCTCGTTTGTTTTCTTATTTGTGCTATTCGGTGCCATGCTCGAACGTGCAGGTGCAGGTGCCTACTTTATTAGAGTGGCTTTTTCACTATTAGGACACATGAGAGGCGGTCCGGCCAAAGCAGCCGTTGTCGCATCAGGGTTATCCGGATTGGTATCCGGGTCTTCAATTGCGAACGTCGTCACTACCGGCACGTTCACTATCCCACTGATGAAAAAAGTCGGTTTCCCTGCGCAAAAAGCCGGAGCGGTCGAAGTTGCCGCATCAACCAATGGTCAGCTGACTCCGCCAATTATGGGGGCTGCCGCTTTCTTGATGGTGGAATATGTCGGTATTTCTTACGTAGAAGTCATTAAGGCCGCCATTTTACCCGCGCTCATTTCTTACATCGCTCTCCTTTATATTGTGCATTTAGAAGCGTGTAAGGCCGGAATGGTTGGTTTACCTCGCCGTAAGACGAAAACGGCATTACAAGGTTTTATCTCATTTTTAACCACATTGCTTGCGCTGTGTGTATTAGGCGTTGTGGTTTACTATGGTGTGGGTTGGACCAAACAAGTCTTTGGCGACGCGGCGACCCCAATTATGACTGGCGCACTGCTCATCGCTTATGTCTTCTTAGTGAACGTCTCTTCAAAATACCAAGAGCATGCGCAAGAGCTTACTGAAGATATGACTGAAGTTCCTGAAACAGGACCCACTGTCAAATCAGGCCTGCACTTCTTATTACCTATTGTCGTCTTAGTTTGGTGTCTGACGGTAGAGCGTTTCTCTCCTGGATTATCTGCATTTTGGGCGACTGTCTTTATGATTTTTATCATTTTGACTCAGCGGCCATTAATGGCTTATTTCAGCCAGAAAAAAGATGCAGCACAAGCCTTTAAGGTGGGAGTACAAGACCTTCTTGATAGCTTAGTCTCAGGTGCGCGCAACATGATTGGCATTGGCGTGGCAACTGCTGCTGCAGGTATCGTAGTGGGTGTAGTCACACTCACAGGTATTGGATTGGTGATGACAGATTTTGTCGAGTTTATCTCGGGCGGTAGTGTCATCTTAATGCTGCTATTTACCGCTATTATCAGTTTAGTATTAGGGATGGGTCTACCAACCACGGCCAATTATATTGTGGTTTCCACCCTCATGGCTCCCGTTATTGTCACTCTTGGAGCACAACATGGATTGATCATCCCACTGATTGCTGTGCACTTATTCGTGTTTTACTTTGGTATTCTTGCTGATGATACTCCGCCCGTTGGTTTAGCGGCTTTTGCTGCCGCAGCGATTGCCAAATCCGATCCGATAAAAACGGGGATACAAGGGTTTACCTACGATATTCGTACCGCAATCCTTCCTTTCATGTTTGTCTTCAACACCAACCTATTGCTGATTGGTGTCGATACATGGTGGCATTTAGCCTTAACCATCTTCTCTGCTGTGACCGCTATGTTACTGTTTTCCGCCGCTACACAAGGTTTTTGGTTTACCAAAACCAAGTGGTGGGAAACGCTATTGCTACTGGCCTTAACTTTCACATTCTTCCGTCCCGGCTTTTGGTGGGATATGGTGTATCCAGCAACGCAAACGGTGCCGGGGACTCAACTAGAAAAAATTGTTGCTAACGCTCCTGTCGGGCAGCCCATCAAGATGTTAGTCGCGGGTGATACATTAGACGGTGATCACGTATCAAAAGTCGTGACATTACCCTTTGATGATGACGCGAAAACCGTTGAGGCTCGCATTGATTCCATGGGGTTAATGTTAAGCCCACTACCCAATGAAATGAAAATCGATATGGTGACCTTTGGTAGTCCTGCTGAAAAAGCAG
>JBQGON010000239.1:0-3583 GCA_052087065.1 Vibrio sp.
ACATCGACAATACAAGAGATGTCATTAGATTTAAGAAAATCTAAGTCGCTCTGAAACAAGCGACGGGATAAATAGATATTATCGCTGACTTGTTGAATCGGGGGCACGGTATCGTTTCTTCTTTCCCAAGCATTATAGGCTTTTGCTCCCAATAAAAAGGGAATGAATGCCCAACGCACCCACCAAGCAATTTTGCCATCTTGGTTCTTTCTAAAAATCGAGGGAATATCGAAAACGTAGGCGATGCTGACTAATAGTAACGAAAAAGACAGCCAGAAAAGCAGCAAGCTGATGATGATCTGAGGGGTATAAATCGCGGCCAATAAACTGATCACTGCACCAAGAACATAATATTTGATGATAAACATCCACTTTCCTTGCTTTTAAAGAGTGCGTTTGCGGGGTGGGCGGTGCAAGCGCTTTTTACAATGAGGCTATTTTATCACGAGATAGAGACCTGATAGCGTTTCTTTCGTGCCGACATGACACGAAAGAACGACAAAACTACATTAACTATTATCAGTCATTTCTTCAACATAACCATCGGCTAGTTGTGTTTTTTGATTGTCGGTCATCACTTTACCAGCGAGCGGGAAGAAATTCTTTTCTTCGTCCTCAAGGTGGTGTAACACTTTGTGACGTAAGGTTTTCATCAGGTGTAGCCATGACGGTGAGCTCATATCCGTTGAATCGAGTTGCGCCATGAGCTTATCGAATTGGTGGTGCTCTGCAATACCGTGACGAGAGACTTCGATCGTTTTATCACTCTCGATTAAAGGCGCATAGAAAAACCGTTCTTCTGCGGCAGAGTGTTGTTCGAGTTCATGTTTTAGGTTTTGGTAAAACTCTTTACGAGCAGGGGAGTCGCCAGAGGTTTCCATTAGAGTATCGAGTAGCAGGCGTTGCTTTTCATGGCTCTCTTTTAGTACATCAAATATGTTTTTCATTGTCGACTCCTGATATCGCGGTTCACATTAATAGAACGGTGAACACGCTGTTTGATTCTGTAGTAAATGATGGCGTGCGAGTTGAAGCGAACCTCCTCACCATCGGAGGTTCGCTCGCTTAACGTATGATTATGATTTTACTTTAAGCTCATCAATGACTTTATTGACATCATCGGTATTTTTGGCGATGGCAAGAGCGAGGTCATGCTCGGCATCGGACTCAACATTACCTTTAAGTGTGACGGTTTTGTCGTTGGTAGTCACATCAATATCGGTACCACTGACATCGGTATCCATCAGTAGACGGGTTTTAACGATTGTGGTGATTTTTGAGTCAGTTAGGGAAGCCAGTGCTTTTGAATCTGTGTTCTGGTCTCCTTTGTTCACAACCGTTAGTTTGTTGTCCACTTTTTTCACGCCCTCAAGCCCAGAGACGAGTTCTCCTGCCAGCGATTTTTCAACATCACTGTCGACTGAGCCGGAAAGTGTTACGACTTTATGGTCAACATCGGTGTTGATATCAAACGAGTTAAGGTTTTTATTAAGCAGTAGTGTCGCTTCAGCTTTACCATCTAACCAAGCATCCATGGATTTATTTTCCCATTTATCATTGGCAAGGGCTGCGGTAGAAGAAGTCGCAAGAACTGACGCTAGTACAATTTTAGCTGCAATGTTGTTTTTCATAATAACTCTCCTTTATTCGCGTTATAGTTATAGGAGCAAACCACATGCCAACTTTTTAAGTTATTGTTTTTAAAGTTTTAAGGTTTGTATTTCAGCACAGAAAAGCAATTTTTCAGAGACAAGCATGAATTATTTACACGGACGAAATGTAATTTTTTATCAGTCACGCTTTACATTGAGCGATGCAATAACAGGTAAGCCTTATTACCTCCATAACTCTTGCTGGCTCACCGCGTTATGTTGGTATGCATTCAGTCATCATCGTTATGAGAGTCTCCTCGGGAAATAAAAGGACTTTCTGCTCACATTCAGGCCTTGAAAATAGGCGGGTGACATTTAATCTTGTACAGATAGTCTAATCGACGTACATTGTTTCCGTCATAGTCGAGAGGACATTTGTATGTCGTTGCCAACCCTGTTTCTACGAGTACAAGATCCGTTACTCAAAGGCGCTATTAGTTCTTGCCAGGAACTGAATAAATTTCGTCAGCATGAGATTGAGACCGCCGATGATTGGATTAACCATGTTCTAGAGCTAAAACCTGATGTCGCGATTGTTGAAGTGGACCACTTTACCCACGCCGATTACCAACGCCTCGCGAATATTGAAGGTATTTACGATATGGATTGGGTCATCATTAGTTCTGGTGTCCCAAACGAAAATTTGGATAAGCTGGTCAATTTAGGGGCGATTTTTCATTACCGCAAGCCTGTTGATATTGCTATCTTTACCGATACTCTGTGCGAAATTAGCCAGTACTATCAATGTAAACAAACGCAAGGGCGCAAAGTTTTCAGCAGCGAGCTTGATCAATTTGGCTTATTGGTGGGGTCTTCATCTGCGATGCATCAGCTTTATCGCATGATCCGACGAGTTGCCAAAATTGACGCCAACGTTCTCATTACTGGAGAAAGCGGTGCAGGCAAAGAGCTGGTGGCGCAGACCATTCACTTAGCCAGCGAGCGTAAGCAACAACCTTTTATCGCGATTAACTGTGGCGCAATCAGCCCAAACTTGGTCGATAGTGAATTGTTTGGCTATGAAAAAGGCGCGTTTACCGGAGCCAATAAAACCCATCAAGGCGTGTTTAAACAAGCAGAAGGTGGGACGTTATTTTTAGATGAAATAACGGAGATGCCCATTGAGCAGCAAGTGAAGTTATTGCGTGTGCTGGAAACCGGAGAGTATCGCCCGGTGGGCAGTCAGACGGCGCATATGGCTAAAGTGCGCATTGTGGCCGCAACCAACCGAGATCCTAAAGTCGCGATTGAAGAGCAGTTCCTACGTGAAGATCTGTTTTTCCGGTTATCGCACTTTCCATTGGTGATCCCTCCGTTGCGTGAACGAGGCGAAGACATTGTTGGTTTGGCGAAGCACTTTATTTCACACCGTAATGCCAATGAGGAAATAACCAAGTCCATTCTCGACTCCGCATTGCAAAAAATCGCCTTACACGATTGGCCGGGCAATGTTCGAGAGCTCAAACATACCATTGAGCGGGCGTTTATTTTAGCCGATGATGTTATCTGCGATGAACACTTGATCTTCGATACGCCGCCACTTGAGACAGGCACCAGCATTGAAGATTTGGTTCCTGCGGGGGTGTCTTTAGAGCATTTAGAAAAAGCGGCGATTTTCAATACACTAGAAGAGAATCAAGGCAATAAAACCGAATCTGCTCAAGAGCTTGGTATCAGCGTGAAAACCCTCTACAACAAACTCGAGAAGTACCAAGACGAATAACGCTTACCATGAAAAAAAGAGCACTGAACAGAATTCAGTGCTCTTTTTCGTATTGCGCTAGGCGATTAGCGCATGGTTACTAATTACCAACACAGGTGGTTTCTGAAATCAATCTGGAAAGGTTTGTATGACAAGGCTTTTGATCCTTTTCCAGAAACTAGTCACTTCTTTGAGGTAAGCTTTCAATAGATGGGGGGGGGGGCTTTTC
>JBQGON010000240.1:0-3578 GCA_052087065.1 Vibrio sp.
GTCGTTTTTTCGAACAAGCCGATTTTCACTTCTCCGCCAGTCCACAATACCCAGAGTTGTTTGATCTCGATATCATTCGCGCCGACGGATCATGCTTATGCCTCACCACTTGGGTTGATGAGGCAAGTTCATCGTTGATGGTCGGCTTTGGTGAAGAAGAATCAATATTCCAACGTTTAGCGCTTAAACCAATGGGCCAAGGCCTGTATGAGTACCAACGTAAAAATCTCTGTTTTTTTATCGATGGTATTATCGCATGTATTGCAGAGATTGAGTCGATTGCCATGTCTAATCAGGGATTCACGAGATAACCAAGCAAAACGATTGCTTGTCCCTCAGCCCTACAGTAGACTCATGCCATGGATATGTTATTGCTTTTTAAGTTTTACTTAGTCTTTGGGCTTGCCTTTTTTGCGATTTTTTTCGCTATTTTCTTTCGTAATCTAAAAAATAGCCGTATTCGTATTGCGCGCTACCTGCCTATGTTTGCTATTTTTGGACTCTTGCAAGGCTTTCATGTTTGGTCTGATTTTTATTTACTGCTGTATCAACACGAATACCACACGACAGAAAATATCGATACTTTTCGTACCATCAAAGTCTGGGGCTCATTTCTAACGCTAAGTTCGTTCGCTTGGTGCATGATGGATTATACCCATTGGAAACGGGTTAGATTCATACGTAATACCATGTTATTGGTGCTTTTGATATTCACCGTTGGCTTGTTATACCGTTATACCCAGCTTGATTACGCCCTCTTTATTCAACAAACGCTCAATCAAATTCGCTGGATTTTTGGTATGGGTTCTAGCGTGCTCGCTGGGGCAACCGTATATACTTACGCCAAACATATCGAAGAAGACGGTTATGGCAATGCACCGCCATTTCAATGGCTAGGTATCGCCCTCATTTGCTATGGTTTTAGCGTGGGTTTTATTAGCGAATCCATGAGCATATGGCTACAAAGTCTTCGCTTACTTTGTGCCTACGGTATGCTTGTCGCATTATGGTATGCGCTGCGTGTCTTTGATGTAGAACGTGATAAACAACTACAAACCCGAGTACAAATCTCTCAGCAGGATGCCAAACTGATCGAGTTAGGCGAGCTCACCTCTGCGGTTGCCCATGAAATAAAAACCCCACTCAGTAGTGCCTTGATGAGCTGTGATTTATTAGAAATACAATTGAACGACAATCAACAATACTCTCGTCAAATCGATCGTATTCGTTACGGGTTATCTCGCGCTTCAGAAATCAGTCAAGAAGTCCTTAACTACGCCCATCATAAACAAATTAAACGCTTGCCAGTGTCTTTACATAAAGTCGTTGAATCCGCCATTTCTCTTAACCACTTCCGTCTGGAAGATTTCACTTTGGATGTAGCCCTCGATGACAAACTCGAAATATCGGGCGATGCAGGCTTACTTGAAGAAGTATTTAGTAATATTATCAGTAATGCGGTTGATGCTAGCCAACGTGATCGAGTCCTGCATATTTATGGCTATCAAGATAAATTGTTTGCCACTGTCAAAATTTCAGATCACGGCGGAGGGATGCCAGAGCCTATTTTGGCGAAAGCCACACAACCGTTCTTTACCACCAAAGAGAAAGGTGAAGGAACCGGCATGGGCTTAGCGCTATGTAAACAGACTATTTTGCAGCATAATGGTGAACTGCGACTATACAACAATCAGAGTGGCTTGGTTGTTGAAGTCCGCTTACCGAGGAATACATTATGACATTACAACTGCTGTTAGCTGAAGATGACCGCCAATTACGCGAAGTGTTACTGGAAGCGTTAACCTTAGAAGGGTTTGAAGTGGTCGCCTGCAGTAATGCAGAAGATGCGTTAGATAAAGCGGCTGAGCAGCCGTTTGACCTAGCACTATTTGACGTTGTTATGGGCGGAATGACCGGCATTGATGCTTTAACCCAACTACGTCGCTTACAACCCAATATTGGCGTTATCGTCACCACTGCATTTGCGACGGTCAATCTTGCCGTCGATGCCATGAAAAAAGGGGCAGATGAATTTCTAACTAAGCCCTTTAATTTGGCTGCACTATCGGTCACGTTGAAACGAGTTCATGCCGAGCATGGGCCCAAAACCACCATTGATGAACGCGAGCATGATTCGATTTTTAGCGCCCTTTCCAACCCCATTCGGCGCTCGGTCGTTAAACAGCTCAAAATCCATCGCAAACTGAAATTCATGGATTTATGCCGCGTCGTCGGCATCGAAGATCACACCAAATTCAACTTCCATTTACGTCAGTTAGTCAATAGTGGCTTAGTCGCCAAAGAAGATGGTCGTGTGTATTCATTGACCAGTCAAGGCTTACAAATTTATTCGACGTTACTTCAATAATAGCCACGCACGCGGTGTAATAGGGAAGAAATAGCCATGCTCTTCCCTACATTCACCATAATCATTAAGGGTGAGAGTACCACGCCTGCTGGTGTAATAGCTTGGCGACGCTTGGGGTCGTTAGTCCATCCACCAACAAGCCTTGCGACAAGCGATCACGGATGTCGGTACTGCGAATCGCGAGTGTCTGCGGACAGGCCATGACACTCCACTGATTTAAAATCTCTTCAGCATGCGCAAATTTCCCGAAATTAAACAAGTTATCGGGGCCAATCACAAAAGTTAAATCATCATCTGGCTGTTGCTGCTGTAACGCCGACAGTAGTGTATAGGTCGTCACGCTTTGTCCTGGCTCGAATAACGTCTGCTCAATTTTAGACAGTGCCACATGACTGAGGCCAAGATCGCGAATGAATGCATCGATTAACTCACAGCGAATATCGTATGCCAGCATGTGTTTGCCCCATGCGTGGGATATGCTGGGAACTAAGAGCACTCGGTCAAAGTGCTCTAACAAGTCAATCACACTTTTATGCCCCAATGAAGGTGGATTAAACGCACTACCGAATACAGCGATTTTTGACATAGTTTACCCTAAACAATGAGAATACAGTTTTCTCTATTTTCTAATACAATGATTAGGGTATGATAATACGTTAGTTTTGTCTTACATGCAGGAAGAAAAGGAAGAGTAATGGAACAAATTATACGTGAAGAGATGCATGTACTAGCCAGCATCGAACCTAAATTTGAGATTGAACGTCGTGTCGCTTTCATCAAACATAAATTGCAAGAAGCTGGATGTCGTACCTTAGTACTAGGCATTAGTGGTGGAATCGATTCAACGACGTGTGGTCGTCTTGCTCAGCTAGCCGTTGATGAATTAAATCAGGAAACCAACAGTAGTGACTATCAGTTTGTTGCTGTTCGTCTTCCTTATGGTGAACAAAAAGATGAAGATGAAGCCCAATTAGCCTTATCTTTTATCAAGCCTACTCATTCTGTTGCTGTCAATGTCCAACCGGGTGTCGATGGTATCCATGCGGCAACTCGTAGCGCACTAGCCGACACAGATTTGCTTCCTCGCGATGAATCAAAAGTCGATTTTGTCAAAGGCAATGTGAAAGCCCGAGCGCGCATGGTCGCTCAGTATGAGATTGCTGGATACACTGGCGGGCTTGTCATCGGTACCGATCACTCGGCAGAAAAC
>JBQGON010000241.1:0-3428 GCA_052087065.1 Vibrio sp.
ACATGCACCTTGTTCGGTCATCATCGCGCCATCGATCCCAATGTCGCCAAATTCGTTCACTAACACTGCCCATTTTTCATGCGCTGGTTTATGCTGTAACAGATGTAGAATGGTTGTGGTTTTGCCCGCTCCCAAAAAACCCGTAATAATATTGGTCGGTACTCTATTTGTCATCGCGATCTCCTTTATGTGACGAGTATAACGAAATCACTAAAGAAGAACCATATTGCGCAACGGTAAGCACATTTTTACTTTGTATTTACTTTCGTTGATCACAAGCAAGGTATTTTTGTGACTATATTCGATAATAATGATTAATTTGATACGAGGATCCTATTTTTCTTGCCATACAGCATGAATGTTTCATCAAATTTGCAATCGAACATTCCATATATCGTTGTTTGGTAATGACATGACAAGCGTATAATCGAATTTGAATCCCTGTATTCACCACGTCAACACCAAAAGGCTTAACTGATAATGACCGCCCGAGAGATAACGCACAGTTTGTTACACAAAGTTCCTAAAGATACAATCAATCAATTTCTCTCTATCGATAAAAAACCCATATCCGTTTTACTATTATCTGTCATTGTCGGTTTATTATCTGGCTTAGTCGGTAGTTACTTTGAGCGCGCCGTTCACCTGGTTTCAGATAGCCGTACCGAATGGTTATCTAATCAAATTGTTAGTATGTTACCCCTCGGCCTTGCCGCGTTTCTTATCAGTGCCATTCTTGCCATTATCGGTTATTACCTGACACATCGCTTTTGTCCTGAAGCCGGCGGCTCAGGTATCCCAGAAATCGAAGGGGCAATGGATGGTATGCGACCTGTTCGTTGGTGGCGAGTCATTCCAGTGAAGTTTTTTGGCGGTATGGGGGCACTCGGTTCCGGTATGGTGCTTGGCCGAGAAGGTCCAACTGTGCAAATGGGTGGCGCCATTGGACGTATGATTTCCGATATTTTCCGTGTTCGTAACCAAGATACACGTCACTCTCTTCTCGCCGCTGGTGCGGCGGGCGGTTTAACTGCGGCCTTTAATGCTCCTCTCGCGGGTATTATGTTCGTGGTTGAGGAAATGCGCCCGCAATTTCGTTACACGCTTATCTCGATCAAAGCGGTCATTATTTCAGCGGTAATGTCAAATATTGTCTTTCGCTACATTAACGGTCAAGAAGCCGTTATCACCATGCCACAATATCATGCCCCTGAACTCATTTCTCTGAGCTTATTTTTATTGCTGGGAATTTTATTTGGTATCTTCGGCGTCATTTTTAATAGTTTAATTACCAAATCACAAGATTTCTTCGCAAAATTACACCATAACAACCGTAAACGCTTTTTATTGGTTGGCGGCTTAATTGGCGGGTGTTTTGGTTTAATGCTGCTTTACATGCCACAAATTACAGGCGGGGGTATTTGGTTAATTCCAAATATCACTGAGGGGGGTTATGCCGCCGGGTTCTTGCTTTTATTGTTTATTGGCCGGATTGTCACAACGCTCATTTGCTTTGGCTCAGGTGCGCCTGGCGGGATTTTTGCTCCAATGCTAGCACTCGGTACATTATTTGGTTATGCCTTTGGCCTCATCGTCCACAATATTTTCCCAGGTATGGATATTGAGCCGGGCATGTTCGCGATTGCAGGAATGGGCGCCTTATTTGCCGCTACCGTTCGTGCCCCTGTGACGGGTATTTTACTGGTGATTGAAATGACCAATAACTATTACCTTGTTTTACCTTTAATTATTACCAGTTTGGGCGCGGTTATCTTTGCTCAGATGCTGGGTGGTCAACCTATTTACAGTCAGTTGCTGCGCCGCACCTTGAAAAAAGAGAAGCTGCAACAGCAAGATTTTTCGTTAACGCAAAAAATCCCGGCGGTTACAGATGCTCCCAACGCAAAATCGACACAATAACCCCCCACTTGTTCAGCCTTCGGACTGAAGCAATCGGAGAAATCAACTCTTTGGAGCCATCGCGTTGATCGACCCATAATAAAAAACCGCCGACTGGCGGTTTTTTATTTCACTAGCTTTTTATGTCGCTCGCTGCGACGCATGGCTACATTGCTCAGTTACATTTCATAACTAAAGCCTAACCAATATGCTCTGCCCTTTAGGTAGCTCGAGCCATAATCATCGTTAACTTCATCCAACACATTCTTCATACGCAGCGTTACAATTGCTTGGTGATTCTGTTGATGATATAGACGATATGAGGCTGATAAATTTAGCGTTGTTAATGATTTGTCTTCAACTTCATCATAAATATCATATTTCGTACCATCTTCACTCTCATAATTATCACCGGTATCAGATAAGTTTTCGTACTTTCCTTGGTAATACAGTGTCATAGATGTATGTAAGTCATTGTTTAACCAAACCGAACTCCATGATACCGTGGCTGTAATTGGTGCCGCGTAATTGTCACGGGAGTTTTGAGCAAATAGCTCATCTTTAGACATCGGAGCACCATGATAATAGACCTCCTCATCCACGTTGTCTTGTGCGCTTAGATACGTGGTATAACCATAATTTTTAGTTTCAGACCAAGTTGCATTGGCAGAAAAATAATGATTATTGTATTTACCCTGCCATTCTAAAGAATAACCGTAATAATCGGTTTTCCCATCATTGGTCAGAGTATAATAATAGGGCTTGGTATCTTTTTGCAGATCGCTGCGCGCTAATTGATCGCGATTTTGGCGATAAACAGTTTTCACTCTTACATGACCATCCAAGAAAGTAGGAACAGTCAGCGCGGCAGATAACTCGTCACTATACGGAGAGTCGATATCATTGGTCGTATAAATTTGCGAAGGAGCACGACCGCAATTTTTAGACCATGCGCCAGGTACGCCACCATAAGACCCATCACTGCCATTTTTTAATTCTCGCTCACGACAAGTCTGATAAGGCTGCTGCTCACGAATAGCATAAGTCAGTCCTGATTTCGAGTAATAACGGTTCGCGCCCAGCGTCAAATAGGTATCGTCTAGAAATTCCCAATCAGCGCTTAAACGCGGCGCAATATTATGGCTTTTAAAGTAGTTATTGTAGGAATAACGTAATCCAGCGCGAACTTCCACTGGTCCCATTTGTGTCTTGTATTCACTCCATAACGCGTACTTATAAAAGTTGATGTCACTATCATAAGCCGCATAAGTATTTTTTCTCCGTGTGGCATACTCCGGCAAACACCCTGGATCGCCTTCCGCACAAATATAATTTTCGGTGGCTGCCCGCTTACCTAAATAATAATAGGACACCTCTTCAGGACGAGATTTGCCCACTTGGGTATAAACGATACTGGAACCGTAACTCAATAACCCAGAACCCAGAACTGTCGTAAATTCCGTGTCCCATGTATATTCTTCTTGAGTTTGATCTAAATCGCCCAACCCCCCGATATAACATTGAGTACT
>JBQGON010000242.1:0-3367 GCA_052087065.1 Vibrio sp.
CCATAAAGCAGAACGTAAACCAAACGCGTGTAAAGACGAGCAAGGTCGTTTACGGGTTGGCGCTGCTGTGGGTGCTGGTGACAGCAATGTTGAACGTGTACAAGCGCTTGTTGAAGCCGGTGTTGATGTGCTATTGATTGACTCGTCTCATGGCCACTCTGAAGGCGTTCTACAACGTATTCGCGAAACACATGAAGCATTCCCGAATCTTGATATTATCGGCGGTAACGTCGCAACAGCTGCGGGTGCGCAAGCACTTATCGACGCTGGCGTGAGCGCAGTGAAAGTTGGCATCGGCCCTGGCTCAATTTGTACCACTCGTATCGTGACTGGCGTTGGTGTTCCACAAGTAACGGCAGTGTCTGAAGCGGCGGCCGTTGCCGATGAATTCGACATTCCGGTTATCGCTGATGGCGGTATCCGCTTCTCTGGCGATATTTCAAAAGCGATTGCTGCGGGTGCATCGTGTGTCATGGTCGGCTCAATGCTAGCAGGCACCGAAGAATCTCCGGGTGATGTGGTTCTTTATCAAGGCCGTTCATACAAAGCTTACCGCGGTATGGGTTCTTTAGGCGCAATGTCTAAAGGTTCATCAGACCGTTACTTCCAAAGCGATAACGCGGCAGACAAATTGGTTCCTGAAGGAATTGAAGGTCGTACCCCTTATAAAGGTCGCCTAAAAGAAATCGTTCACCAACAAATGGGTGGTTTACGTTCTTGTATGGGTCTGACTGGGTCGGCTGATATTGAAGCTCTACGTACTAAAGCAGAGTTTGTTCGCATCTCTGGCGCAGGCATCAAAGAATCACACGTTCATGATGTACAAATCAGTAAAGAAGCACCGAACTATCGTGCTTAATTAATACCTCAAGTAAACGTTTGCTTTTTTTGCTTGAAGACTGATGAGGAGGCGGGTAGACTCGCCTCCGTTCCCTAATTTAGCTGGTAAAGACTCCCCAATATGACAGACATTCATGACCAACGAATTCTAATTTTAGATTTCGGCTCTCAATATACTCAACTTGTTGCTCGTCGCGTGCGTGAAATCGGCGTTTACTGCGAACTCTGGAGCTGGGATGTTGAAGAAGCGGATATCCGCGAATTTAATCCAGATGGAATTATCCTTTCTGGTGGCCCTGAAAGTGTAACAGCGAACCAATCACCACGTGCACCTCAGTATGTGTTTGACTCTGGCGTTCCTTTGCTCGGTGTATGTTACGGCATGCAGACCATGGCAGAACAGCTAGGCGGCAAAGTTGCTGGCTCTGACCTGCGTGAATTTGGTTATGCGCAAGTAAAAGTGAATAATGATTCAACCATCTTCAATGGCCTGAAAGACGCCGAAGATGAGAACGGTAACCCACTGCTTGACGTATGGATGAGTCACGGCGATAAAGTCGTTGAAATCCCATCTGATTTCGTAAAAGTGGCGTCAACGGATACCTGTCCGTACGCGGCGATCGCGAACGAAGAGAAAAAATACTACGGCGTACAATTCCACCCAGAAGTGACTCACACTAAACAAGGTCTTCAAATGCTTGAAAACTTTGTATTAGGTGCGTGTGCGTGTGACCGTTTATGGACGCCAGCATCGATCATCGAAGATGCGGTTGCTCGTATTAAAGAAACCGTCGGCGATGACGAAGTTATCCTTGGTCTTTCTGGTGGTGTTGACTCTTCTGTTGTGGCAATGCTAGTACACCAAGCGATTGGTAAGCAGCTAACTTGTGTGTTTGTTGATAATGGCTTATTGCGTTTGAACGAAGCTGAGCAAGTGATGGATATGTTTGGCGATAAATTCGGCTTAAACATTATTCATGTCAATGCGGAAGATCGTTTCCTTGATGCATTACAAGGCCAGTCTGACCCAGAAGAAAAACGTAAGACCATTGGCGGCGTGTTCATTAACGTATTCGATGAAGAATCACGTAAACTGAAAAACGCAAAATGGTTAGCGCAAGGCACTATTTACCCAGATGTGATTGAATCAGCCGCATCAAAAACCGGTAAAGCGCACGTGATCAAATCTCACCATAACGTTGGCGGCTTGCCAGACGACATGGCAATGGGCTTGGTTGAACCACTACGTGAATTGTTCAAAGACGAAGTGCGTAAAATTGGCCTCGAGCTTGGTTTACCACACAACATGCTATTTCGTCACCCATTCCCTGGGCCAGGTTTAGGTGTACGTGTTCTTGGTGAAATCAAAAAAGAATACTGTGATTTACTGCGTAAAGCCGATGCTATCTTTATTGAAGAACTGCACGCTGCGGACTTGTACAACAAAGTATCACAAGCGTTTACCGTATTCTTACCGGTCCGTTCGGTTGGCGTAATGGGCGATGGCCGTAAATATGACTGGGTTGTATCACTACGTGCCGTTGAAACCATCGACTTTATGACCGCGCATTGGGCACACTTACCATACGATTTCTTAGGTAAAGTCTCTAACCGCATCATCAATGAAGTGAATGGTATTTCCCGCGTTGTTTACGATATCTCAGGCAAACCACCAGCGACGATTGAGTGGGAATAATGCTCCTTTAAGAATGCTCTGGCATTAACAGGCACGAAATCAACATTAAGTCCGCGTAATTGCGGACTTTTTTTGTTTTTGGCTTAATCAATTTTGGCAATGTCTGGCAACGCCAAGCACGGTTTGACCGTGGTATTTTGATGGGTATGATTCATCAGTAATGCCATGGATTACGCCCGATACCATGCTGAGTGTTTTTGATGGGACATGGTATTAAATTTTCATATCTATTTGTTTTATAAAGATTAACCTCTAGTTTTTTAGGTGTGTTTCAGCATGGTATTAAACAATAATAATAGGTCGAAACATGCTGACGGATACCAAGCTACGCAATCTCAAACCCAAAGATAAACTTTACAAAGTCAATGACCGTGATGGCCTCTATGTTGCTGTCACTACCGCAGGCTCTATCTCTTTTCGCTACAACTACTCGATCAATGGCAGACAAGAAACCATTACCTTTGGTCGTTACGGAGTAGGAGGCATCACGTTAGCTGAAGCGCGTGAGCGTCTCAATGAAGCGAAGCGAATGGTTACTGATGGAAAGTCACCGGCCAAAGAGAAAGCACGTGCTAAGGCGAGAACCAAAGATGCTGAAACCTTTGGTGCCTGGGCTCAGAAATGGCTGCGTGGCTATCAGATGGCCGATTCTACCCGGGATATGCGTCGCTCAGTCTATGCACGAGAGTTAGAGGGCAAATTTGGCAATCAGAAGCTGACTGAAATCACCCATGAAGATCTGCGAGCACTGACTGATGCGATAGTAGAGCGTGGCGCGCCAGCAACGGCTGTACACACGCGTGATATTGTACTCCAGGTGTATCGGTGGGC
>JBQGON010000243.1:0-3330 GCA_052087065.1 Vibrio sp.
CAAAATACAATCATCAGGCAGGTTATCAAGCTTAGCAATCACCCCATCAGTTAAATGAATCGGCACCGTCACAATGACTAGGCCCGCTTGGCTTAAGATATCATCGGCGGTATCCCAGTCATCACGCTCAATAATCTCAACCTGATAACCAGATAAGCGAAACATGCGTGCAAATAAAGACCCTAATTGACCTTTACCGCCAATCAATACGACCGAACGTAACTCAGGCTTTAAGCATTTAAACCCAGAGTCTTTCTCACTGGCGTACGATTCTCTCATGACCCGACGTAATACATCCTCAATTAATTGCGCGGGCACACCTTGTTTGGTCGCTTCTTCACGACGCGACGCCAGCATCGCTGCTTCTCTATCGGGGGCATAGATAGGCAATCCATGCTCACTTTTAACTTTGCCGACTTCTTCAACCAAAGCTAACCTTTGGGCTAATAAATCAACAAGTTGCTTATCTACACTATCGATTTTATCGCGTAACTCATTTAATTCTACGGCCATGAGGTTATCCTTATGCGTTCTCTAATCGTGCTTTTAAGAAAGGAGCGAGTTCACGATGAGCATCTGTCAGCAATTGTTCTGTATCTTGCCAATTAATACACGCATCCGTAATTGACACACCGTATTCCATCTCACCGAACGACAGATCCGCAGATTGGCTACCTTCATTGATGTGACTTTCAATCATTAGACCAATAATCGAACGGTTACCTTGGCGAATTTGCGTAAAGGCATCTTGCGCGACCAGCGGCTGACGACGGTAATCTTTGCGAGAGTTTGCATGACTACAATCAATCATCAATGACGCTTCTAACTGAGCGGCGAGCATCTCTTGCTCACACTCTGCTACGGAGACTGAATCGTAGTTAGTTTGCTTACCACCTCGTAAAATAACGTGACCGTTTTGATTGCCCCCCGTCGTTAACAATGCCACCTGCCCTTCACGGCTAATTCCCATAAAGCGGTGGCTCGACGCTGCCGCTTTCATGGCATTAATCGCGGTCGACAGACTGCCATCAGTGCCATTCTTAAAACCAATCGGCATAGAGAGGCCACTCGCCATTTCACGGTGAGTTTGTGACTCGGTTGTGCGAGCACCAATTGCCGCCCAACTGAATGTATCTGACAGGTATTGAGGGCTGATTGGATCGAGCGCTTCCGTGGCGAGAGGAATTTCCATCTCGGCTAAATCCACCAACAATTGACGCCCCACATGTAACCCATGCTCAATATCAAAGGTATCATCAAGATGCGGGTCATTAATCAACCCCTTCCAACCAACCGTGGTTCTTGGCTTTTCAAAGTACACACGCATCACTAAGAATATTTCATCGCCAATGGTTTCTGATAAAGCTTTTAAACGACGAGCATAGTCTTTGGCGGCTTCGGTATCATGAATCGAGCAAGGTCCACACACCACTAATAAACGATGATCACGTTTATGAATAATATCCGCCACGGTTTGACGTGATTGGCGAATAAAACGACGTGCTTTGTCACTCAGAAGTATTTTCTCTTTCAATACATCTGGCGTAATCAGAATATCTTCTTCAACAATATGAATATCACTTAGCTCACTTTTTTTCATGCCCGCACACCTGTAATAATTTTTTTACACACGATAATCATCATGCATACTCTTAATCTTTAGATATAACTTAACAGGGTCTAAAAACAATTCAAGTGTATATTTATAAAAACATTAATCGTAAAAAATTATTTACACAAAATACCCGAGCATTACTATTCATCGTTCGTTCTATTTACTCGCGAACCTACGACAACAATGCCTCCATTGAGCAGACCGCGTCATTCCATAAACGTGAGCGCATTAACTCTTGCCGTGATACCTGCTGAGTTTTCCTTAATCGCGACGCGTGTTTAACGGTTTGAATGGCTAGACCATCAAGCACATCGACCGCCGCATCCCGGTCATTACACACTAACACCATGTCACAACCTGAATTCAACGCATGTTGCGCTCGAACCAAAGGTTTCCCCATCACTTCGGCTCCTTTCATACTCAGATCATCAGAAAAAACGATCCCAGAAAACTTAAGATCTTGGCGAAGTACTTGTTTGAGCCAGTAGTCTGAGCCGCTAGCAGGAGAGGCATCATAAGATGAATAAACAACATGCGCGGGCATCATCGCATCAAGTAGCCCTGAATCAATTTGGTGACGAAATATCTCAAGATCTTCCGCAATGGATTGACGTTCATCGTAAGGCGTTTCTAGATGAGAATCGGCGATCACCGCGCCATGGCCAGGGAAGTGCTTGCCGGTTGTCGCCATACCCGCTGACTTCATTCCACGCATAAAGGCTGAACTATAGGTCAGCACCGATGACAAGGTTTCCCCAAAAGCGCGGCTGCCTATTGCTCTACATTCATAGCCTTTATCGAGCACTGGCGCAAAACTTAAATCAATATCATGGGCAATCAATTCCATCGCCATTAACCAGCCCGCTTGCTCAGCAATATACTCACCATGTTGTGCATGCTGATACTGTTGCGCTGCAGGTATAAGCGAAAAGCCTTGTTTAAAACGCTGTACTCGCCCCCCTTCTTGATCAACTCCGATTAAAATAGGGCGGCCTGCAGCGCGGCGAATACTCGCGGTTAAGGCACATAGCTGTTCGTTATCATAATAGTTGCGAGAAAATAAAATAACGCCCCCTACTGTCGGGTGCGCTAACATTTCTTTTTCTTCAGCATCCAGTTCATACCCTGATACATCTAACCAAAGCGGCCCCATGCTATCTCCTTGTCGATAAAAATTACGTTACACTCACTGAAAAGGCCCAACGAGTGATAATATGAGTCTAAACTATGCTCGTAGGTCATCTACAGAGCAAAGTCGGTCATACATACAATGCAACCATTCTGCCGATTGGTCAGTGATGAGTATACAATGGCAAGCAATAATTAGGTAAATATGACGAAGGATTGACTATGGCTGATGAACGTACTCTGTATATTGGTATTATGTCTGGCACCAGTCTCGATGGTATTGATGTGGCGTTAGTTGATGTGCAAACGGATGAGGTTACATTACTCCATTCACTGGAATATCCGTTCCCAGACTCGCTACGCAACACGTTATTATCGATCGCCAGTAATCATCCAACCACAATTGAACAAATTGGAGACGCTGATCATCAATTGGCCTCTTTATATGCCACCGCCGTCAATCAACTACTTCTTCAAAACGGCGTTGAGCCCACACAAATTGCTGCCATTGGGTGTCATGGACAAACAGTATTTCACCGCCCTAATCATGACAATCCGTTTACGTATCAGTTAGGCGATGCAAACCT
>JBQGON010000244.1:0-3307 GCA_052087065.1 Vibrio sp.
ACTCAGTAGTAAGACATTACGGGTGATGCGCGGTACATCAACGCCTAAGCTAGTGGCGTTATCTTGATCCAACCAAAATACATCCAAAGAACGATGGTGACCGAGTAATCGCCAAGAGATAAACAGCATCAATGGTGTACTCCAATAGACTAACGAGGTCTTGACGTTATTAAAGCTGGCAAACATCATCGATTGCAACGCAGCAAAATCATTCGGGCTCATTAACATTGTCAAAAAGGAGGCAATATTACCCAGGACAGACCCAATGATGATCCCGACCAATAACAGCACTATTAAGTTAGGCCGTTCTCCTCGAAAATA
Organism: Vibrio sp.; assembly: GCA_052087065.1. Classification (GTDB taxonomy): domain Bacteria; phylum Pseudomonadota; class Gammaproteobacteria; order Enterobacterales; family Vibrionaceae; genus Vibrio. The sequence goes on from JBQGON010000244.1 coordinate 322, forward strand.
TAGCCAAAATAATAAACTAGAAAAACCGACCATCACCCCAGTACTTAAGGCAAAATTGGCATATGCATTGAGTGTGAAATAACTCGCACTTCCCAGCACAACAATCACTAAAACCTGTGTAAGCAAATACAGAGAGTCGAACCCCATAATACTGGGAGTGAGAATGCGATTACTGGTGATGGTTTGAAACGCCATAGATGACTGAGCGATACATATGCCCGCCAGTATCATTGCGAGTACTTTCGGAATACGACGCGACAAAAAATAAAGGTAGTTATCGGCATTCAGCCCCATACCAATAAATAGCACGGTCACAACCACAGAGATCATGACTAATATAAACAGCTTGGTTCTATCCTGCACGACGTTGACCTCGTAGAATCATAACCACAAATACGACACCGCCTAAGATGCTGATTATCATTGAAATAGGCATTTCGTATGGAAAAATAATGGTCCGGCCGACAACGTCACACAACAGCACCATAATTGCGCCCCACAAGGCTGTAATCGGTATATTGCGTTGCATATTATCGCCATAAAACACACTGACTAAGTTGGGAACAATTAACCCCAAAAATGGCAGTTGCCCAACGATCATCACCACGGTCGCTGACATAATCGAGACTAAGCAAACACCGATAATGAGAATATGTTGGTAGTTCAGACCAAGGTTCATGGCAAACTCTTTCCCCATTCCGACAGCTGAGATACGCTTGGAAAACGCATAGCCAATCAGAGACACGGGTAACGCGATATAGAGCAGTTCGTAATCACCCTCAAGCAAATTAGCGAAATTGGCGACCGTCCATCCCATCAAGTTTTGCACCGCATCGAATTGATAAGCAATGAACGTTGCAGCAGACGAGATGACGTTACCAAAAATAATGCCAATCAGCGGAACAAAAATCGCATTCTTAAATTGAATACGATGAATCAACTGCACGAACAGCAGAGTACCCGCTATCGAAAAGGCAAAAATCACCAATACGTTATCGCCATTCCCCAAAACAACCAAACTCACCACATAGCCCAGCATCGCGCATTCAATCGTTCCAGACGTCGATGGAGCAGCGAAACGGTTTTGACTCACTTGTTGCATGATGAGTCCGGCAATACTTAATCCTGCCCCAGAAAGCAGAATCGCCAGTAATCGGGGAATTCGGCTGGTCGAAAGCAATTGCCACGCCAAGGGCTCCCCTTGAACTAATCGGCCAATCGACATATTACCAACACCAATAAACAACGAGCAAAAACTCAATATCACCAGAAAAAATAATAACTTTTTCACATCTACCTCAACTAACAAAGCCGCCAACATAGTCATGCTGACGGCTCCGGATTTCACTCTTGCTATTGTTGTGTCACTTGTTGGACGTCTTTAATCATTTGCTCTGTTGCGTGAACACCAGAAATGCCTAAATACCAAGCGTTCAAGTCAAGGTAATACATGTGCCCGTGTTTATAAGCTTTGGTGGCTTGAACCAGTTTATTCTCAAAATTTTCATGCGTGTGGCTATCTTTCGGGTTAACCAACTTGTCTCGATCAAGGATGAACAAATTATCGGGATTATGCTCTCGGATATATTCGTACGAGATCAGATCACCGTGCTGCCCTGTTTTTTCAATCTTAGCGGCTGTTTTAAAACCGAATTCATTAAACACCGTCGCGAACCGAGAATAAGGACCGAAGGTACTGATATTGCCGCCAGAAGCCATGACGACGAGCGCATTGCTCGCGTGCTTTTGGTTGTAGTCATGCACGGATTTAAACTGTTTATCTAATTTGGTGATTTCCGCATCGACTTTCGATTCAATATCAAAAATTTGGCCAAGCTTATGCCATTCTTCCTGAGTGTGCAGCCAATAGTCGGTCTTGTAACGTCCTCCGAACACAAACGTTGGCGCGATTTTCGTCAGTTCATCATAAGACTTTTCCGCGCGCGGACCGATAATGATCAAATCTGGCTGGGCACTGTAGATTGCTTCAAAATCCGGCTCAAACAGGGAGCCCGCATCAAGGTATTGTTCACTGGTGTATTGAGACAAATACCCTGGCATAAATTGGGTTTTAGATACCGCAACCGGATCAATCCCGAAACTGGTCACCGCATCCAATGCACCGAAGCCAATCACAACCACGCGTTGAGGCGTTTGTTCTATCGTTGTCGTTCCCAATTTGTGTTGAACGGATACCGAACTTGCCTGTGCAGCACACGACATAACCAAGCCGACGAGTGCGCAGCCAATTGAAACCTTCATAATACCTCCTTTTCAAATACGATAGATAATGATATTTATTATCATTCAAGGAGAGTAATATACGCAAACTTGGTGTTATGAGCAAGACATAAAGGCGCAGACCAGAATTAACGATTCATGACGTCATCATCGGGAAAGATAAGATAAAGCCCGATAAAGGGATCTAATACATAGCAGGCGCACAACTTAACGGCGTCAGGGTTTGTTCACCACATTTGAGGTGATGGATCGACTGTTTGGGTAATAGAACCCAAGAGCTATCGCTATTTAGTGGCTCAGAAGCAACAATCATCCCCTGCTCCTGATACGAGAGAAAAACCGTAGGAGGCTTGTCATCACTGCTATAACGGATCACCCATAAACTGTCACCATCAGATAAGCACATAGAGGCTTTAAATGGTTGCTCCACTCCCTTTTCTTGGCGTAAATGTTCAATGTGATGAATCGTTGCTTGGATTGCCATGAGTGGCGTATCTTCTAATCCATAGGAAAGCATCAATAAAAAGATAAGCTCACTATCAGTGGTCCCCTTACGTTGTATATAAAGGTATTCGGGCAATAGACGGTCTAATCCCCAACGTAAACGCTCGTACTCACCAATTTGGCCGTTATGTAAAAACATCCAATGCTTGTGAATGAATGGATGACAGTTGGCGCGTGATACTTGTGTGCCGGTTGACGCACGAACATGTGCCATAAAACGATGGGAGGTAATATGATGAGT
>JBQGON010000245.1:0-3295 GCA_052087065.1 Vibrio sp.
GTGCATTCTAAAGATTTAATTGAGAGAGTCAAACACTTTTTCAATTTTCTTTTTTAGGATGTCTTATCCTCATCGACCTTGGCTGAAGCCTTGTGGCGTCTACTGTGTCAGTGGTTGGGCATTATAGGGAGATAATAAAAGTTGGCAAGGAAAAAAACGCATTTTTTTATAAAAAAATGCGCAATCGCCTAATAAAACCGCAACCCTTTTCTTATACTCACATACCCATAGTTTCTAAACACGTTATCCACTTTCTCTTGTGGATAACTAAGTATCACTGTCAAAGAAATAAGAGACTCTAGCTCTTGGATTTAAATATTCACGAATGTTTTCTGGTAATTTAGCTGGCAAAATGGCTTTTACGATCTTAATGTCTTTATCTACTAGCTCCATGATCGGGGCTTGATGGCGAGGAACGGCAGCATCATAGATAAGGACGTTAGGAAAAAGGAGGTTTTTGCTATTTACTGAGATGACTAAGCCAACCGTACCGTTTGACAACTGCACAACCGTCCCTGGCGGATAGACCCCCATGAACTTCACTAATATAGCTAAGCTTTCTTGATCATAAAGATGCTTGCAGCTCTTGAACAAATAAGACAGCGCAATATATGGGATTTTCTGTTCACCTGTTACTTGCGAATGACATAAGTTGTCAAAGGCATTGGCTACCGCCACCACTTTGGCCAGTTCATCAATATCATCCTCTTTTAAGCCCTTCGGATATCCCGAGCCATCATTGAGTTCATGATGTTGCTCGATCACCATGCGCGCGACGGGCGAGAAATCATCAATACTATCGGCAAGCTCTAAGCCATATTTGGTATGTAACTTGAGGTAGTTAGTCTCCGGTCCGTTAAGCGGTGTCGTTTTACGCAATATCGCAGTAGGTACTCTCACTTTTCCCATATCATGAAATAAACACGCAAAGGCCAACTCTTTGAGTTGCTCAGCCGAATACCCTTTCGCTTTACCGATCATCATCGCAATGACCGCGACATTCAATGAATGAAAGTAAATGTCTTCAAATTCACTATCGCTATTCATAAGATGCAGCGTGACATGCTCATCACTGAGTAACGTATCGACAATATCTTCAACCAAGACCGTCGCTTCATTGACCGCATCCATTGGGCGACTGCGAATTTTATTCATCACCGAACGCATTCTGGCAAGAGAGCGTTCAAATTCTTGTTCGACCACCTTAATACGCCGGCGATACGCATTAAGCTTTTCTATACGCTCTTGCTTTTTTAACCATAGTTGATCAACCTCAGCGTTCATTGCTTGATTTTCTTCTTCGGTATTCTCTCTGATCTCAGCTTGCGTCGGCGGAGGTAATGGCTCCACTGAACTCTGACTAGGATTTAAATACACATACTCAAGCCCTAAATGTTTAATTAAAGTGATTTGCTCTTGAGATTTCACTTTAAAGCTATTAAGAAGAAAAGGATGATCGTTCCACTTCAAAGGTAGACGAATATGTAAACCAGGCTGGAGTCGATTAACATTGATTTTGATACTAGCCACTTTATATACCATTTCACGGGTTTTGATCGTTCATGTGTACAATATGACGCAAGAAACCAATCAGTACCACTAATCTGTTCAGGAATTTTGAGCTCGATAATGACATATTCGAAAGGAATCCAGCACTGAATATTCGCAAGGCACATTGTACTGGCACAGCAAAAGTATACGCGGGCTGCTATCGGGTTAGGACTGAGCGAGGGGGTATTAATCAATATCGCGACGGTATTCGACAGATACAAAAAAGCCCCAACTTTCGTTGAGGCTTTTTTGTTAATTTGGTACCACTGGGCGGACTTGAACCGCCACGCCCGAAGGCAACGGATTTTGAATCCGTCATGTCTACCAATTCCATCACAGTGGCATTTTCAGGAGGGCTACCCCCTTACTTGTTGACTGGCATTATACGTAAGAATCGAAGGGGTGCAATAAAAATTTCAACTTAATCAATCAACTGCTCGTTATTTGCTCACAGCGAATTAAAACCCAGCATTCTGCCGTTAAAATGTTCAAGGATAGAGCGAGCCGAAAAGCCTCACCCCATCCTCAACCTTGCTATTTATCTCAAGGCCATCAATACGTTATCTTATTACCGAAAATTTACGCATCATCTTGCGCTTTATAACGATGTGCCATGTTATTGGCTGCAACCATTGCATTATAAACATCAGTTTCAGAAACCGCTTTAACCATGTTGCCCATAGTGTCGTCTTTATCACAAGCAATCTCGGCTACTTTACGCCATTCAGACTCAACAAATTTTTGTAAGCCCATATCTTCAAGCGTTAATGGCAATCCCGCAGTTTTAATAATACGTACAACATTGTCAATTTCGTCTTTAGGTGCATTTTCTAGCACTAGCTGAGTCAGCAAGCCAAACACCACTTTCTCACCATGTTGTGCTTTATGAAGATCAGGAACCGCTGTCATACCATTATTCACGGCGTGAGCCGCAGCAAGTCCGCCTGATTCTGCCCCTACACCACTTAAGTAAATGGTTGCTTCAATAGTTTGTTCCAATGCTGGCGTAGATACTTTGTTTTTTAATGCATCCATAGCCGCTTCAACATTGTCACTCAATACGTCATAGCATAAACGTGCCAGACCTAGGCCGGTGCGTGATGGTTTTTTCAAGACTAAATTCACACCATCACATTCATAACAAGCACGAGCTTCAAAATACGTTGCTAACGCATCACCGACGCCAGCTGCAAAGAAACGTGTTGGCGCCCCAGCTAAAATATCGGTATCAGCAATCACAGCATCTGGGTTTTGCGGCAAGAATAGGTAGTGATCAAATTCGCCCTCTTCGGTGTACACCACTGATAATGCGGTACACGGCGCATCGGTAGAGGCTATCGTAGGGTATAAGATCACTGGCAGTTTTTGATGATACGCAACCGCTTTAGCGGTATCCAATGTTTTACCACCACCAACACCCACAATAACATTCGCATTGGTTTCTTTTACTAAAGCGATATTACGATCGATTTCTTTTTGTGTGCACTCATACTGAAATTTTTCAGCAGTCGCCGTCAAACCCTCTGTTGTTTCAATAGCAGCAACGGCTTCTTGTTGGACTCTCGAAAGAATGAATTCGTCACAGATGACAAATGCATTATTGCCAAAGTCTTTGACATAATCGGGCAGTTGAGCCAATAAATTAGTACCAATGACAAACTTTTTAGGTGAAGTGACTGTCCGTGGAGTCATAGTCATGTGTTGCTCCTTAATTGTATCTAGCAAACTGTTCTATAATGGATTT
>JBQGON010000246.1:0-3284 GCA_052087065.1 Vibrio sp.
GTCCCACAGGTTTAATTCAGTGACGCCACATTCTTGCTCAGCAAATTGACGTAGTTCCTCAACTTCACGTTCACCTTGAGGCTTGGCTTTGGTGGCCAAGTTATTAAGAAACTCTAAAACTTGCGCTGGCGTTTCTGCCATTTTGGTGGCTAGCGATTTCTCAGCATAAGAGCTAAAGCCAAGCAGACGTGCGATTTCATGACGAAGTTTTAATTCTTCCGCCATCACTTCAGTGTTATCCCACTTACCCGCATTTGGACCGCGATCGGAAGCGCGAGTCACAAAGGCTTCATACATCTCTTGACGGAGTACTTGGTTATCGCAATAGGTCATCACTGGAATGTAAGATGGCATTTCGAGTGTTAGCAACCAACCGTCCAACTCTTTAGCTTGGGCATTCGCTTTGGCCGCTGCCATTGCCGACTCTGGCATTCCAGCTAATTCTTTTTCATCGGTAATGTGCTTAGTCCAACCCATAGTCGCATCAAGCACATTATTCGAGAACTTAGAGCCCAGCTCAGATAGGCGCTTGCTGATTTCGCCATAACGCTTTTGTTGATCGGCAGGTAAACCAATACCCGATAATTCAAAATCTTTTAATGCATCGGTGATCGATTTTTGTTGCGCAGTATTGAGGCTAGCAAATTCATCACTGGCTTTAAGTGCTTTATACGCTTCATACAGCCCTTTATGTTGCCCAACCCAAGTGCTGTACTCGGACAATAATGGCAAACAAGCTTCATAGGCTTCACGTAGCTCTTCACTATTTTGAACCGAGTTTAAGTGACTGACCGGTGACCAAAGACGACTTAAACGATCATCGGTTTCCGTTAGTGGTTCACAAAGACTATCCCACGTTGGTTCTGCGCCACCAGCAAGTACTTTTTCAACTTGAGCGCGGCAATCAGCAATTGCTTGTTCTACCGCAAGTTGTACATGTTCTGGTTTAATTTGAGAAAACGGGGGTAAACCATCTTTAGATTCGACGAACGAGAGTAACGGATTAAACATGAATGCTTTCCTTAATTCGTGTATCCCCTTTGTACTTGAAGTTGCAGCTTTGTTGACGGCGCTCATTCGCCCCAATCACTTAGGCAAGCTAAGCTCATGGGGCCTCATTCACTTGTCGCCTCACTGTAACTCCAATTACTTTGGGGATAGTGATTCTTCTATATTTAGAAACTTTTCTTTAGATATAAATGTAGGCTAACTCACTAGATTTCAATGGCGCTGAAAGTAAAAACTAATTTCCTTTCTGTTTTATCAGGCAAGGCTCAATAATATTCGGTATCATAGACGGTAATATTGACCCAATTTCAAGAGATAAACCATGCTGAGTTATCGCCATAGTTTTCACGCTGGCAACCATGCCGATGTGGTAAAACACATAGTACAAAGCTTAATTTTGAATGCCTTAAAGCAAAAAGATAAGCCGTTCGTTTACCATGATACGCATGCTGGTGTAGGCCGCTACGACTTAACTCACGAATGGTCAGAAAAAACCGGTGAATACAAACAAGGTATCGCACGTATTTGGGGGCAAGATTTACCTGAAGAAGTGACTAGCTACTTAGATTCAATCCAAGTTCTAAATGATAGTGATGAACTTCGTTATTATCCAGGCTCTCCACGCGTAGCACGTGCTCACTTACGTAATCAAGACCGCATGGTATTAACGGAACTTCACCCTAGTGATCACCCGCTTTTAGAACAAGAATTTCATCGCGATCGTCAGGTTAACATTCATCAAAAAGACGGTTTTGAACATTTAAAAGCAACATTACCACCTAAAGAACGTCGTGGTTTAGTGCTCATCGATCCGCCTTATGAATTGGCTCACGAATATCAAGATGTGGTGAGAGCCATTGCACAAAGCCATAAACGCTGGGCGACCGGTATTTATGCCATTTGGTATCCTGTGGTTTATCGTCATACGATTGATGACATGATTGCCGATCTTAAAAAACTCGATATTCGTAACATTTTGCAAATTGAATTAGGCGTCTCTGCTGATAGTCTTGAGCGCGGTATGACCGCATCAGGCATGATAGTGATTAATCCTCCATGGAAACTCGAAAGCCAAATGACCGAAATTTTACCTATGCTGCAGAAGGCAATCGCGCCAAGTACTGGTCATCATAAAGTTGAGTGGATTGTTCCAGAATAAACAGTAATAAATTGAACTAGGGTTGCATAATCCATCTGCTACCCTCATTAAATAAATAAAGACAGACATAACAGGTTACGGAGAACAGAATGACAACGCATTTTGATTACATTTGTATTGGTGGCGGTAGTGGCGGTATTGCATCGGCTAACCGCGCAGCCATGTACGGCGCAAAAGTGGCACTGATTGAAGCTCAAGATCTGGGTGGTACTTGTGTCAACGTAGGTTGTGTACCTAAGAAAGTGATGTGGCACGGCGCGCAAGTAGCGGAAGCGATTAACCTGTACTCAAAAGATTACGGCTTTGATGTTGAGATAAAAAGCTTTAACTGGGCCAAAATGGTAGAAAACCGTCAAGCCTATATTGGCCGTATTCACCAATCTTACGATCGCGTATTAGGCAATAACAAAATCAATGTTATCCGTGGCTTTGCTAAATTTATTGATGAGAAAACCGTTGAAGTTAATGGCGAACAATACACGGCTGATCATATTCTGATCGCTGTCGGTGGCCGTCCAACCATTCCAAACATTCCAGGTGCAGAACACGGTATTGATTCAAACGGTTTCTTCGAGATTAACGAACAGCCAAAACGTGTTGCAGTGGTGGGCGCAGGTTACATTGCGGTTGAAATTGCTGGCGTACTGAGCGCACTCGGCACGGAAACCCACTTATTTGTTCGTAAAGAATCTCCACTACGTAGCTTCGATCCTATGATTGTCGATACTTTAGTTGAAGTGATGAACACCGAAGGCCCTACGCTACACACTAACTCTGTACCGAAAGAAGTGGTAAAAGAAGCCGACGGTAGCATTACTCTTCACCTAGAAAATGGTGAAAGCCAAAACGTTGATACCCTAATTTGGGCAATTGGTCGTCATCCAGCAACCGATGCAATTAACTTAGATGTGACTGACGTTGCAACTAACGATCGCGGTTATATCAAAGTGGATGAATACCAAGAAACCAACGTCAAAGGCATCTACTGTGTTGGTGACATAATGGAAGGCGGGATTGAACTAACGCCTGTAGCCGTTAAAGCCGGTCGTCAATTATCTGAGCGCTTATTTAACGGTAAAACCGACGCTAAGATGGATTACAACCTAGTGCCAACCGT
>JBQGON010000247.1:0-3242 GCA_052087065.1 Vibrio sp.
CTAAAGCCTGGGTCTCACTTTACCCTAATTTGAGTTGTCATTATCCATACAAAGCACTTGCGACTTATGCGGCTAATCAGATTGAAGGTGCTGATGTCAAAGTATTAGATCTCAATGATTTCCCTGTACCTATGTTCAGTGAGGATAAAGAGCGGGAAATCGGTCAAGCAGAGAGTGCCCAAGCATTTTTGGATGAAATTGCCAGCGCCGATGCATTAGTGATTTCTTTTGCAGAGCATAATGGTCATTATCCCGCAGCGTATAAGAATTTATTTGATTGGGCGACACGGATTAATAATAAAGTATTTAATGACATTCCCGCTGTATATCTAGCGACGTCACCTGGTCCGGGAGGCGCTCAGTCTTCCTTGTCTGCAGCGGTTACGTCTGCGCCGTTTTTTGCCGGTAATGTCGTAGACTCCTTATCCGTCCCGAGTTTTTATGACAATTTTGATATTGAGAAAGGACAAATGACCAATCTAGATTTTGCCAAAAAAATCCAGGATGTGGTCAACAAGCTCACCGCTTAGTCCCCATCGCGATCTATCCATACTCGACTGATAGCAATAGCCCTTACCGAAAGCGGTAAGGGCTATTTTTTTACGGTTGAGTTATGTGTGGCTGGCCCTCGAACGACGGACGATAGCCTTACCTTTCTTCAGTTTTCGCACCCACATACGGCTGGGATGTAAAGTCTCTAATACATCGACAGGAAAAGGCATCGGCTGCTGGCACATTTGTGATGCCAGTGCTTCACTGAGTAATGGCGCGGAGGTTAAACCACGAGCGCCAAGTCCTAAGAAGGCATATAGATTAGGATAACTGGCGACGGGTTTGACGTCTTGAGGGGCCATGGTATGAAGATCGGCATAGTCCGCCATGATATGAGAAAAACGCCCAATATTGCCGACAAAAGGCAAGTGATCGCGACTCACACAACGCACTCCCTGACGTGACCAGTTATCACTGGAGTCCACCGTCTCCGTCCAAGGTTGTGGTACGCAGTGACGCAAGCGCTCCACATTATCAATTTGTGCTTGAGGCTCGAACGTCGTATCCGTTTGATTGCGATGATAGCTGGCTCCAATGCAATGCGTTTGGGTAACGGGATCCGCGGGAGTCATATATCCGTCGTAGCACAATACAGTTTGCAGTTCCGTTAACGTGTCATTGGTCGGTACATGACTGACTTGACCTTTTACTTTACCAAGTGGCATGTCTTGCGTTTGAGTAAAGTGATCAAATTGATGCCCTGTCGCGATGACCACCGCTTGGTGTTGCCAAGTGGTCGTTCCGTCACTGAGGTGCCAGTGTTGTGAGTCGGCTTGCCAATCGAGTGAATGAATTGGGCACTGATAATGAACGATGAGGCCTTGCTGCGTTAATTGTTCTAATAAGCCTGTCGTTAACTGCTCTGGGCTTAGCCAACCACCTAGTGGATAATGCACGGACGGTAGGCCAATGTTCTGTCCCGTTATTGCATCGGTTTCGTGAGCATTTAAGCCATGGACAAGGTCGGGGTCAAATTGATCTTGCAGTAAGCGGTACAGTTTTTTGGTAGCTTTTTCGTCCCACATAAGCTGAGTAACACCACACCAACTATGGGCGAAATCAAATTGTTGTGCGGCTTGCTTGATAAATTGAGAAGCAAAGACAAACGCTGGGGCAAACACACGCGAGACATCATCATGGTTACCATTGAGTAATGGGTAAAGTGCGCCTTGGCGGTTGCCAGAGGCACCGCTAGCGGGTTTGTCGTCTTGGCAATACAGAGTAACGTTAATACCGCGATTAATCAGCGCCTTGGCGAGGCTAGCACTGGCAATTCCGCCGCCAATGATGGCGACATCGTTGAGGTTGTCTGTGCCTGTATGCGCAAACCATGGGCGTATATTGGTATAGGGCGTTTTTTGAGCCAGATGGCCGATAATCATATCCCGTTTTGTACCGAAACCTTTGGCTTTTTTCATCGTAAAGCCTGCATCAATCAAACCGCGACGTACAAATCCAGCAGCAGTGAACGTGGCGACGCTGCAGTCTTGTTTAGCAAGATTAACCATACCGTCGAATAAGTCTTGGCTCCACATTTCTGGGTTTTTGCTTGGGGCAAATCCATCTAAAAACCACGCATCGACCAAACCTTGCTCAGGTGTGGGAACGGCTGGCAAACAGGTTTTGATATCTCCAAACCAAAGGTCTATAGTAATTAGGCCGTCAGCAAAAATCATTCGATGGCATTCTGGAATCGCTAAAGGGTAAGCGGCTTGTAACTGTTGTGCATACTCCGCCAATTCGGGCCAAGATTGATGAGCTTTAAGCAAATCGTCTTTGGTTAATGGGTATTTTTCAAAACTGATAAAATGGAGAGACTTAAGTGGTGCGTCAGGATTTTCTTGGCGAAAATGGTCGAACCATTGCCAAAGCGCTAGAAAATTTAAGCCAGTGCCGAATCCGGTCTCGGCAACGACAAATCGAGAAGATTGATAGTCATGCCAGCGTGTCGGGAGTTGGTTTTGAGTAAGAAACACGTAACGGGTTTCATCCAGTCCATTGACATTAGAAAAGTAGACATCATCAAATTGATCTGAAACGGGCGTGCCTGCGTCATTCCAGTCGAGATGTGCATGGGTAATAGAAGTAGTCATGGTCATTTTGGTCAACGCTGCGGTAAGAATACGAGTGATTGTACGGATTTATAGGAAAGCTGACCACTTCTGTTACTAGAAATCTGTTATCATTAAAAAGAATTTTGAATTATAGGAATGTCACATGAAACGAGTCGTAATCACCGGTATGGGGATTATCTCAAGTATCGGTAACAACGTCGAAGAAGTGTTAGCGTCTCTAAAAGCAGGCAAATCAGGCATTACCGCTTCAGAGGAATTTAAAGAACATGGTTTACGTTCTCAAGTCTGGGGTGACCTGAAGATCAACCCAGCTGAGCATATTGACCGCAAGCGGATGCGTTTCATGGGGGATGCGGCTTCTTACGCATACCTAGCATTAGAGCAAGCGATCGAGAACTCTGGCCTAGCGCCTGAACAGGTATCGAACGATCGTACTGGTATCATCGCTGGTTCTGGCGGTGCATCAGGCTTTAACCAAGCAGTTGCGGTTGACACTGCGCGTGAAAAAGGCGTGAAGCGTGTGGGCCCATATATGGTTACACGTACCATGGCATCAACGGTATCAGCATGTCTTGCTACACCGTTTAAGATTCGCGGCATCAACTACTCAATCAG
>JBQGON010000248.1:0-3135 GCA_052087065.1 Vibrio sp.
CTTGCATTGCATAGTAAGGTGCCGCTAGTTCTTCTAACCAGAAGCCTGTTTTATGGCCTGTATCACCTAGTTGGTCATGCGAGGTAAGAACAACAAGTACTTTCATGTCATCTCCTTAAAGATTGATTGGCTTTCACGTTGTACGTTTAAGCAAATTTGTCGATATCACGGTATCAAGCTTATTTACTAACACCTTCTAAAAATACACCTAGAATGATGCCTATGCCTAATAATTGGGGGCACACTGATAAATATCAACCCCCCAGACACTTAGATTATTGAGTGATTAATAAATAATCGCATCGACATTATTGGTACTTAATCTAAAAATACGTCATCATAGCAGCTAATTTTCAATTACTTTCCGTTGTTGGAGGAACCATGAATTTGCTCTACTTATTACTCGCTTTCATCAGTGGTATGGGCTTATCCATTCAGGCCGCCGTTAATAGCCGACTGAGCGCGGGGGTTAATGATCAACCCTTAATGGCCGCCTTCATTTCCTTTACTGTGGGCGCTATCTGTTTAGGGCTGTTAGCTATAGTCCAAGTACAGTGGTCGGGAATGAGCCAACAGCTCGCAGCTCAACCTTGGTGGCGCTGGGTTGGAGGTGCAATCGGAGCGTTGGTGGTGTTCACTAGCATCTTTTTGGCGCCTAGAATTGGCATTACTAACACTATGTTTTTGTTCATTATTGGCCAGCTTATCACCGGTATGCTCATTGATAGTTTTGGCTGGATACAAATGCCAATACGACCTATTTTTTGGTGGAAATATGCGGGATTAATCTTAATGCTCGTGGGATTGTCATTATTTATGTTTGGTCATCGTCTGTTTAGTTCGCCCTAATCGCACTTAGCAAACGGCTTCGCTGACAACGCATGATGGCTTAGACAATGTACTGATACTTGGTGATTTTTATGCTGCTAGGCACTTTCAAAGGAAATAGTCGCTAAAAGAATAATACGATTATTAAGGTTATCATTCAAAGAGTGGGGATCTATATTAAAGCAGGAATTGAGGAGAAAAGATAAAGAAGCAAAGATCATGTTGGGAGCATGGCTTTGTCACTGGATTTTTCACTGAGCTGTTGTGAATTCCTCAGGCTGAAAAATAAAATGTTTCTTTATCTCTTTTTGTCTTTATTACATACCATGTGTAAAGACATTCACTGGGCAGCGATCAAACACTGCAGTTATTAAACCATTGGATTGCAACCTATCCAATGTTTAAGACGTCATTAATTTTCGTTAGTAGATGAATTTTGGCTAATTTTTTGTATTTCTTTTTTGATTTTCTGCTCTTGAGAGTGCTGAAACCAAATACGCTTACGTCCATTTGAACGGCTCATAATATTTCCTTACAGGTACAATGATTTAATCCCATAATAACTAAGCGATATGACAAACATATTACGCTGTTACTATTATAGTTATTCGACGCTAATAAAAATGAGAAGAATATAGGATAAAACAGGGATGGCGAATAGAGATGACACGCTTTAAACGTGTATAGATAGCAGACAGTTATAGTGGAAGATTAACGCAGATAACCGAAGTTATCTGCGTTACTCAAAATCTTATAGAGCTACAACGTTTGCAGCTTGAAGACCTTTTTGACCTTGTTCTACGTCAAATTCTACTTTTTGACCGTCAGTCAAAGTTTTGAAGCCTTCAGAAGCGATAGCACGGAAGTGAACGAATACGTCAGCACCGCCATTGCTTTGAGTAATAAAGCCAAAGCCTTTCTCTTCGTTGAACCATTTAACTAGACCTGTTGATTTTGCGTTAGACATTTTGTGTCCCTTATATATAAAAATTAAAAGTAATTGCCGCAAAAAATTTTGCGATACACTGTAGGCATGAATTATTTAATGGTTAGATGAAGCTAAGGAAACACTAAGAACGACAACAGTTACGATGGGCTACTGAGAATTTAACTTTGACTCGATTTTACATTTAATAACTCTGAACTCCAGAGCAAAGCTAGTATCTGCTTATTCGCACAGTTTGTAAAGCATTAATTTCAATTAATTGAGATTATTTTTACAAAGCGTTTGGTAAGCAACACCAACCTACCGACATAATACTAAAGATGTATGCTATATGCTGTCAAGCACATAGCAATGAGAACATTCGTGAAACACCCCTCGATACCTTGCCCTCCTTTCTTACCGTAACTATACATATAAGTATCAAGTTTGAGTGCAACATACTGAGTATATTCAATGAAAATTAAACATAAGACCCTATTTCCATACTCGCTGAGCGATGGTTTGCACTAACTCAATTTTAGCCCATTGCTGCGCTTCAGTTAATGCGTTCCCCTCTTCGGTAGAAGCAAAGCCACATTGCGTACTGAGATACAAATTCTCCAATGGGACATACTCACTGGCTTCTTGAATACGCGCAATGACCTCCTCGGCAGATTCAAGCTCAGGCACTTTGGATGAAACTAAACCTAACACGACTTTTTTCCCTGCTGCTAAATGACGTAATGGGGAGAAATCACCAGCTCGCTCGGTATCAAATTCTAAGTAAAAGGCATCCACGTTCAATTGGCCAAACAAAACCTCAGCAACGGATTCATACCCGCCACTCGCCGCCCACGTCGAGCGGAAATTGCCCCGACACACGTGCGTGGTGAGGACTAAATCGTCTGGACATCCCGCTAACGCTGCATTGTTAATACGTAAATGCGTATTAAGGATCTCATTGAGTTTGGCCTGCGTATCCACTTGGTGATCATCACTACATCCACATGAATCGACTAACTGTCCTGCCGTTTGTTGGAATTTCGGATCGGTGAGCATCCCCCATGTGCAATCATCCAACTGCAAGTTACGGCATCCTGCCGCATAAGCATCTTGAATGACGTGTTGATACGCCTTCACAATATCAGCAAAAAGTTCTTCTTGCTCAGGATACACCGCTCGAGTTTGAGCGCGGTTGGGCTCGCGCTCCAACTCTTTTAAAAATTGTGCAGGAGCCGGAATAGTTAAACGTGGTAACACGCCTTCTTCGGCAAACTGTTTCAAATAGTTAAAGTGATCGATAAAGGGATGGTTATGCCCAGTTATCTTACCGGTGAGAGCCGCACTTTCGGCGCGTGACTTCATATTCGCAAACGTATACC
>JBQGON010000249.1:0-3096 GCA_052087065.1 Vibrio sp.
CAATACCCCAGCTGGTTATCTCGACTTAGCCAAAACAATGGGCGCATCAAAATGGCAATTATTACGAGAGATCCAGTTACCAGCAGCTTTGCCGACACTAGCGTCGGGCGTGCGTGTGGCTGTTGTGATAGCGCCAATTGGCGCGGTGGTCGGTGAATGGGTCGGCTCTAGTGGGGGCTTGGGGTATCTTATGCTCCAAGCCAATGCGCGGATGATGATTGATGAAATGTTTGCTGCCTTGTTCATTTTGGCGGTGCTGTCCATTGCTCTGTACTTCACAACAGACAAGTTATTGAAAAAAGCGATCCCTTGGGAAAACCAATAGCGATTGCCTAAATATGATGAAAAGGAAGAAAGTGATGAAAAAAAATACGCTGCGGCGGGCGCTAATATTACTGGCGTCTTTGGTGTCGAGTCATGTATTGGCTGCGCCAAAAGAGATGACGTTAATGCTAGATTGGTTTGTTAACCCCAACCATGGTCCTATTATCATTGCGAAAGAACGGGGTTACTTTAAAGCTCAAGGTTTAGATGTCATCATCCAAGAGCCTGCGGATCCCAGTACACCTTCAAAGTTGGTCGCCGCGGGGAAAGTGGATATGGCGGTTTCTTATCAACCGGATTTAACCATTGATGTTGCAGCAGGTTTACCACTGGCTCGCTCTGCCACCTTGATTGCGACGCCACTTAATACTTTAATGATGCTCGATGATGGTAAACCTCATACGATCGCCGAGCTTAAAGGTAAAAAGATCGGTATTTCTACTCCAGGTAGTGAAGAAGCATCAATCGGAGCCATGTTAGCGGAGGCCAACTTGACGTTATCTGATGTGACAATCATTAATGTTGGCTGGGCATTATCATCATCGCTAGCATCGGGAAAAGTGGATGCCATCTCTGGCGGATGCCGTAATTTTGAAACCAACCAACTGGCATTGGAAGGCTATAAAATTCAGCAATTTTATCCCGAAGAGCATGGTATTCCCAGTTACGATGAACTGGTGTTTGTTGTTAATGCGAAAAGCTATGATAAATCGAACGTTGCCGCATTTAATCGCGCTCTCGAACAAGCGACCACTTACCTCATTAACCATCCTAAAAAAGCATGGCAGCAGTTTATTGCCTATGCACCGGATACGCTTGATACCCCTTTAAATAAGCGAGCGTGGAAAGATACGTTGTCACGATTTGCACTGCGCCCTGCTGCCGTTGACCTCAAGCGCTATAACGATTATGCCAAGTTTTTGTTCTCACATCATATGATTAAAAAGCAGCCTCAAGCGAAAGATTATGTATTGAGCTTCGACGAATAGAAAGGGAATAACTGATGAACGTTCAAGATTTACTTGAGTCATGCTCAGAGGACTGGCATGACTATATTAATCACATGTTTGTGGAGCAATTAGCGCAAGGCTCGTTAGCGCTGCCTCAATATTTACATTATCTAAAACAAGACTTTTTATTTCTAAAGCAGCGTGTCAGGGCTTATGCGCTCGCCGTTTATAAATCACGGACTTTGCGCGAGATGCAATTGGCATTGCCAAGTATCTATAACTTGCTTAACGAGGAAATGGATCACCATGTGTCTTATTGTGCTGAATGGGGGCTAGAGGCAAGTTCGATAGAAAATGAACCAGAAGATGTGGGGACAGTCGCTTACACACGCTATGTTATCGATGTCGGTATGACGGGAGACTTAGTCGATTTATACGTCGCGCTCGCACCTTGTGCCATCGGGTATGCGGTGATTGGTCACAAGCGAATGAAAAGTGACAGCACTGTACTTGTGGGGAATCCTTATCGTCGCTGGATTGAATTGTATGCGTCAGAGAGATTTCAAACCGAGGTAGCGAAACAAAGACATGACTTGAATCAGATGATGGCAAGCATTGATATTGATAGCGACCGAGGTCAACACTTACTGGAAATATACCAAACAGCGACACGTATGGAAGTGACATTTTGGCAGCAAGCGTTAGAGGTGGAGCAATAGCGAATGGATTCGACATTCTTGATAAAACAGATTACACAAGCTTTGGCTGATGTGCGCCAACAAAAGCCGTTAGTGGTTAACATCACCAATTTTGTTGTAATGAATACCACTGCCAACGCGTTACTCGCATTGGGGGCTTCTCCGATCATGGCGCATTCGAGGTTAGAAATGAGTGAGATGATGTCTCATGCGGGCGCGCTGGTGGTCAATATCGGTACTCTAGATAGTGATTGGATTGCGCGAATGTATTTTGCGGTTGAACAAGCGAACCTCAATGCTAAGCCCGTGATTCTCGATCCTGTTGGCTGCGGGGCAAGCGCATTACGAACTGAAACCTCAAAAGCGCTTGCGCGCTTAGCGGATAGTCTCATTATTCGAGGTAATGCATCAGAGATCATCGCTTTAGCGAGTGAGCAAGCCAAAAGTAAAGGTGTGGACGCGCTCGATAGCAGTGATGCGGCACTACAGGCCGCTCGTGCGTTAGTGGCGCAGTACGAGGCGAGTGTGGTTATCTCGGGGGAGGTGGATTACGTTGTCACGCAGGACTACTCAGTTCAGTTAAAGAACGGCCATGCGTTGATGCCCTATGTGACCGGAATGGGCTGCACCTTGACCGCATTGACCTCGGCCTTTGCCGTAATCAGTGAGCATGCTGGGTTAGCGGCGGCAGCAATATTGGGTGTGGCTGGTGAGGTGACCGCTCAGCGAGCGCAAGGTCCGGGTAGTTTCCCGATGGCATTACTGGATGAACTGTATCGATTGAATGACGACACGTTAATGAGACACCTTAAACTGCAAATCGTGTAGGTGTGGATTTTGGGTAATATGTGATGTTATTGAACTTTGATTGAGATAGTTGAAGGTAATAGGGAGGCTTACTGCGTTGTCAGTGAGCCTTCTTTGTCATTAATTATGAGAATGAAATCTTAAATTTCATTTTTAATATCTATCTTTTCGATCGTCCTTCTTTACAATCCGCGCTTCATTTCCAATTCTATTTATATTTCTCTTATTCAGGTGATTTGAATGTCAACAAAATTAGCCAATCCAGCCAGGGCGACCGCATGAGTGTTTAATTTTTGCTCACTGAGTTTAAACCAGCA
>JBQGON010000250.1:0-3041 GCA_052087065.1 Vibrio sp.
AAGCCATGTAATTAACGAGGGCGACATGGCTAATTTCTACATTGATGGCTCTCGCTTGCATATGTTTGATAATCAATCAGGGCTATCAATCTATCAGGCTAATTAAAGCGGATAAGCCATATTCTGCACATAATTGAACGCAAAATATGGCTTTCTTATCGTGAATCTAAATCAACTACATAAATCTAAGGTATAAACTTTTTTGCTAAAGACATGTACAAAATAGCTAACTCTTAATTTCCATGAGAGCTCTAACATCACTCGGTCCCTCCCATCAGTAGTATTGCTGGCAATTGAAAAGTAACTGGATGAGAAAACTATGTATAAATATAAATTACCAGTGTTAGAGAAAGTTGGCTTCGGTGCCGGGGACATGGCCGTGAATGTGGTTATTTCCTCTATGATGCTGATCATCACCTTTTTCTACACCGACATCTTTGGTATCAAGCCTTCAGATTTAGCCATGCTATTTATCGTAGTGCGATTAATTGACGCAGTGACCGATCCATTAATGGGTATGATCACTGATAAATTTACCTCTCGCTGGGGTCGATACCGTCAATATATGCTGTTTTTAGCCATTCCGTTTGGCATTTCAGTTTACTTAGCATTCAGCACACCAGATGGCGATTACAACACCAAACTGGTTTACGCTTATGCGACCTATATTTTTGTGACAGTGATGTTTACCGCGGTGACCATCCCTTATATTTCACTTATCAGCGTATTAACTGATGACCCGAAAGAACGTCTGTCGGCTAACGGTTACCGTTTATTCTTCGCTAAAATTGCAGCGTTTTTAGTAACCATTATCGTACCGCAACTTTCTACCGCTTGGGGTCAAGATAACCTACAACTCGGTTACCAATATTCAATGGGTCTAATGGGCTTAATGGGTACGCTGTTATTCCTATTCTGTTTTGCAACAACCAAAGAGCGTATTGAACACGTAGTAGATAAAAAGTCATTCAAAGAACAAGTGAAAATCTTAATGAAGAATGACCAATGGCTGATTTTATGTGCAGTATGTATCACCGGCACCATTGGTTATGTTATCCGTGGTTCAGTAGCGGCTTACTACGCAAAATACTACCTAGGTGGTGATGCAACGACCATTTCTGCTTTCTTGGCAACCGGGGTAACTGCGGCGATTCTTGCAATGGTGGCATCAACTTGGATCACTAAGAAGTACTGTAAAATCAAACTATTCCGTTACAGCCAATTGGCCGTATTCGCATTAAGCGCAATGTTGTACTTCTTCGTTGGACAAGGTGACTACGCTCTCGCTTTCATTTTGTATTTCTTAGTATCCTTTGTGGTTGATTTACATGCTCCAGTCTTCTGGTCTGCGATTGCTGAAGCGGTTGACTACGGCGCATACAAAACCGGTAAACGAGTTTCAGGTCTAGCATTTGGTGGTATCTCATTTAGCCAAAAACTAGGTATGGGTATTGCAGGTGCAATTGTTGGTTCGTTATTAACTTTCTTCAACTACGTACCAAATGAAGCTCAATCAGACTTTGCTTTAACAGGGATTGCCTTGATGCTGACTATCATTCCTGGCTTCTTCCACTTCCTAATGGGTGCCTTGATGTTCAAATACAAAGTAACAGACAAGTTCTACAACAAGATCACTGCAACCAACATTCTTGAAGTAGAAGAGAACCTAAGCACCGTTAAACCAGACAAAAAACCAGTAACTAATTTCGCGAACTAAGGTAGCAGTATGACTGATTTCGTAAACCCAATTATCGAACAACGCGCGGATCCACATATTTATAAGCACACCGATGGCTATTATTACTTCACCGCATCGGTACCAGAATATGATCGCATTGAGATCCGCCGTGCTAAAACGATTAAAGAATTGAACACCACCAGCGAGTTAATTAACGCTTGGTATAAACCGGATGTTGGCCCATACAGCGATTTAATTTGGGCACCAGAGCTGCACTTTATTGATAACGCTTGGTATGTGTATTTTGCTGCCGCTCCTTCACGTGACATCGTGGATGGTTTGTTCCAGCACCGTATGTATGCCATTTCAAACCGTAACGCTAACCCCATTACCGATGAATGGGTGTTTGAAGGGCAAGTGGAAACAGGCATGGATACCTTCTGCTTAGATGCCACCTCATTTAGCCACCAAGGCGTGAATTATTATGTGTGGGCGCAAAAGCAAAATGATATTCAAGGTAACTCAAACCTGTACATTGCAGAACTTGAAACGCCAACAACGCTAAAAACGCCACCACAATTACTCACCATCCCTGAGTTTGAGTGGGAACAAATTGGTTTTTGGGTCAACGAAGGACCATCGGTCATTCACCGTCATGGCAAGTTCTGGATGACTTATTCCGCCAGTGCAACCGATGAAAACTACTGCATGGGTCTGCTCTACGCAGATGAAGATAGCAACCTACTCGACCCTGCAAGCTGGCATAAAACTGAGCAGCCAGTATTTAGAACCAACTGGGATAAAAAAATCTACGGCCCCGGACATAACAGCTTTACCGTTGATGAAGAAGGCCACGATTTATTGGTGTATCACGCGCGTGATTATACCGAGATTGAAGGTGACCCATTATGGGATCCAAACCGTCATACTCGGATTAAACGCCTAGAGTGGGATAATGGTTTCCCTATCTTTGGTGACGCAATTTAACTTTTAACAAGGTACTTGAGCGAACACATACTCAAGTACCTTTTCTCATTTAAAAAGGAGCCGTTATGCTCACAACCCTTTCTTCTTCAGAAAAATTGTTTTCTCCAGATGCATTACAAAAGTCACTAGAAGCGGATCTCTTTTCCGATGGTCAACCCGCTCGCGTTCACACCTTAAAAAACAAACAAGGCATGACGGTTAGCTTTATGGATATTGGTGCCACTTGGGTAAGTTGCCAAGTGCCAACATCAGAAGGCAAACGTGAAGTACTGCTCGGTATGAAAAAGCTCGAAGACTACCAATCTCATTCTGCTTTCTTAGGCGCGACAATTGGCCGTTTTGCTAACCGTATCGCGAAAGGGAAATTCAGCCTTAA
>JBQGON010000251.1:0-2976 GCA_052087065.1 Vibrio sp.
GAAATATCATGGCGATAACGGGTCGTCGAGCCATCGGGTAACGTTTCGCCAATCAACATCCCTAAACGGTTCCACGATAGTTTATGCTCACTGCCATATGTGGATTTGACAGTCGATAAGATACCTTGCTCGTTTAAAGGTGGATGTCCTCATTAATTGCATCACAGCCAGTTAGGCAAAAGGCAAGACTTGACCCCATTATTTTCCCATTAAACAAACCAAATTTTTAGTCTTCCTTTCTGTGAAAAATTAAAAAAACCTGCAAAATCAAACATCTTTCCTTTGGATAAGGATAAATAACATGCCACAATAGAATCATATTTTGGAAAAGCAATTAAGATTTCTCTATCATTCTGAATAAAATCAAACTTGCCTTTGGCTATTCTCATTTGATCAATTCATATTTTAAACTAAAAGAGATAACTAGATAAATGAAAAAAATCAACCAAGAATTAGAGAGTGTAAGTAAGTTTCTCAGCTATATTTTAAGGCATTGCCCTCAAGATATTAATTTAAAGCTGGATTCTGAAGGATGGGCTGAAGTTTCCGAATTAATTTCGAAAGCAAGCTCTAAGATGAAGTTAACTCAGAATCTCATACATGAAGTCGTTTCAACAAGTGACAAAAAACGATTTAGTATTTCTTCTGATGGGCTGAAAATTCGTGCTAACCAAGGACACTCAATTAAGGTTAATTTAAAATTAACGCCAAAAGAACCACCAAAAGTCTTATACCATGGTACTGCCACGAGATTTTTAGATTATATTTTTGAGGAAGGATTAATTTCTGGGAAAAGACATCATGTTCACCTATCAATGGATATAAATACAGCTAAAACTGTAGGACAACGCTATGGAGAACCTGTAATTTTACGAATAGATTCAAAAAATATGTTTAGACAAGGGATTAAGTTTTACATTTCAGAAAATAATATCTGGCTTGTTGATAATGTCCCTCCAAAATATCTTAGCTTATACAAGTCAAAATAGGAGGCGATTAACCTCCATCATATTCGATAGTTGCTTCTAGTGCAGACCTCAGCCAGTCCCAAAAGCTTTCAAAATACTGTTTATTTTCAAATCCAGGACTGGAAAAATCATGAATAATAACTATTCTCTTTTTATCGTTCTCCCAGCAAGCAACATCATCATTATCTTCCCGACGAGCGAATGGGATGAGTTCCCTGTTGGGATATCGTTGTTGTAAGCCTCGATATCGAGTTCTAAGCTGGTTATTTTGAAGCACAATCCAAGGGTCAAAGTCTAACAAGCCTTGGTCGACTATTCTCAAAAATTCTTGTGGGTAAGTGAACCCATTAGGTAATTCGGATACATTTAAAAGTTTTTCTAACATAATCTAATCTACTGAACCTATATAATTTGAACCATTTGGATAAGTGTTACGGAAACCTGCATTTTGCTTACCAATTCTCAATAGAATAGCCTCACCCCACGTGCTTGGGACACCTTTTTTCGTCGTAAAACGCTCAACCATATCTGCAGGAAGAGCTTCAGAGGCATTATGAATATTAGCTCTAACATTAACACCTGCTCTTGAAGCTGCCAAAACTCGTGTGTTATCAATGGTCGTCAAACCACCATCCCCCATATGAACAACATCAATAGCATCTCCCTTCCATCCATTTTCTTGCATACTCTTAGTCAACTCTCCCGCACCATTAACAGAACTCTGACTAAATCGAATAGCATTAGGGTCTAAACTCTGTGGAATATTATTTTCTGGGTTTACAACCTCTCCAGATTGTGTCTCAGACTTTTCTGTTTCTTCAGCTTTATCTGCTCCAGGACAATTTATCGACTCATCCGCCAACCCCAACGGATCCACCCATCCTGTCGGGTTCGGCACATACTGGTAGTTATTCAATCCACCGGCAAGGCCAATGGGGTCGATGGTGATAAAGCGCCCTGCACTCGGATTATAATACCGATGACGGTTGTAATGTAACCCCGTTTCCGCATCAAAATACTGACCTTGGAAGCGCAGTGGGCTGTCGATTTCCGCAACGGTTTTCTTAAACACATTCCCATAAGCGCGATATTGTACCGACCAAACCGTGTCACCTTGTGGGGTGGTAATATCCAGCGGCGTTCCGATTTGGTCAAGATGGTAGTGATACACCTCAGCATCTTGACCTTCGCCTTTTAGCAGCGCTAGCGGACGGAAGGTACCGGGCTCATACACATAGCTTTGATACTGCTCGCTGTTGGTCATTTCTGCAATGAGATTATCGCCTTGCCATAAAAACTCGGTGGTGGTTTCCACACCGGTTTTGTCCATCACTCGTTTTTCGATACGGCGACCAAAGGCATCATAGCGGTAATGCGCTTGGCTGCCATCGGGCATCGTGGCCTTGATTAAGCGATGCTGGCAATCGTATTCGTAGTGCGTAACTAAGCTTTGCTGTTTGCCGCGGCTTTCTTTGATTAACCGGCCAAACTCATCGTATTCGTAATGGCTATCGCCATTAATTTTCAGTTGGTTGCCCGGCGCATGCTCAAATAACTCACTGTTTTTCAGATTGAGGTGATTGGGTATGAGGTTACTGGTCGCATCGTGTGTGAACTGCTCATCCAAATTACCCCTCACCGCGGTTAGCCGAGACAGTGGGTCATAATCATAATACGTGTCGCCGCGCTGCTTATCCGCGATGTGGGTTAGGTTGCCCGCTCCATCATAGTCGTATTGGCGGCGCTGCTTTTCACGCCCTTGCACCATTTGCGATTGGTTAACAAGACGGCCTTGGTCGTCATAGTTAAAATGACTTTTGAGCGCACCTTGATTACGCATCATTTCCAATCCATTTTGGAAAATATGTTGCGTTAGTACGGCATCATTGAGATGTATCGCTCTTAACACGCCACCTTTGGCCCGCTGATAGGACAAGACATTGGTATCCGGCAATTGCCATTGACTCAATAACCCAAGCTCATCGTATTCATAGTATTGCGACGACCA
>JBQGON010000252.1:0-2820 GCA_052087065.1 Vibrio sp.
TTATAAAAACGGTTGCAATTGTGTTGTCATAAAGTTAGCAATCCACGGCTGAGCTTCTTTGCGTGGGTGCAACCCATCTGGTTTCACCCATGCAGATTTAGTGATTATCTGTTCCATAAAAAACGGAATTAAGGGCGTCTCTGTAGTCTTGGCGACACGTGGGTAGATATTGGCAAACATTTGTGTGTAACGTTTGCCATAATTAGGAGGAATGCGAATTTGCATCATAAGCACTTTGGCTTTGCTTTGCTTCACTAGGTGAACCATTTGTCGAAGATTGGCTTCTGTGCCTTGCGGAGGGAAACCACGTAGGCCATCATTAGCGCCAAGTTCCAATAATACAATGTCGGGATGGTGCTGGTTTAACAGCCCGGGTAAACGGGCAAGAGCATTGCCCGATGTGTCCCCAGAAATGCTGGCGTTAATAACTGTAACACTTTTCCCTTTTTCGCGGAGCTTGTCACTCAGTAAACTGGGCCACGCTTGTTCAATAGGCATACGATACCCAGCACTTAAACTGTCTCCTAAAATCATCAATGTTTGGCTGCTTGAGCTGGTTGAAAACATCAACAGGAATAACAAGGAAAGTCTACGAATCATGCAATCACCTATAATTAGTACTCAGTCTCTGTATAAAACAGTCTCTACTAAACAAGAGCATTTAACAATCTTAAAAGATATCAATGTAGACATATGGCAAGGAGAGAGTGTTGCTATTGTGGGTACCTCTGGTGCTGGTAAATCGACGTTAATGACGTTACTGGCCGGGCTTGATACTTCCTCTCAAGGCGAGGTGACCATTCTTGGACATACGCTGTCGAGCTTAGATGACGAAGCGAGAGCGACATTGCGGGCTCAGTCCATTGGGTTTGTTTTTCAAAGTTTCCTACTCATTCCTAGTTTATCAGCCATCGATAACGTGACATTACCTTGTCTGCTCAATGGTGAAAAGGAAGATAAAGTGCGCGCGACGGAGTTGCTACAATCGGTTGGGCTAGGTGAACGCATGCACCATACTCCAAGTCAGCTTTCGGGGGGTGAACAGCAGCGGGTGGCTTTAGCTCGCGCCTTTATGACACAACCCAAGATTCTATTTGCCGATGAACCTACAGGCAATCTGGATCAAGATACGGCGAATACGGTAATTGATTTATTGTTTGAATTGAATGAACAGCATGGCACGACATTGGTTTTAGTCACTCATGATCCCGATTTAGCCGCACGCTGTCAGCGACGCTTTTACATGCAACATGGTGAGTTGGAGGAGCGCACATGACTTGTGAACGAAATGCTGCATCGTCGCTATCTCGCACTCAAATGAGCCGACGGCTATTGAAATGGGGCGTCTCTGAAATTGTGAACGGTCAATTGTGGCCGGTCGCGTTAGCGTTGACTTTGATCATAGCCAGCGTATTCGCATTGACTGCTTTAGCGGGGCGTATGGAGCAAATCATTGTTCAGCAGAGTGGGGAAGCTCTCACCGCTGACCTTGTGTTTGAATCCGCGAACCCTTTGCCTGCCTCCTTAAAACGGATCACCCAAGAAGATGGGTATCAGTTCTCGGATTTGACTCAGTTTCAAACCATGGCATTTAATGCGAAAGATCAGATGCAATTGGTGACAGTGAAAGCCATCGATAGTGCGTATCCTTTGAAGGGAACGATGACGTTGCAAGCAGGAGATAAGATTCGTCATCATGTCAAACCCAATGAATTATGGCTTGATAAACGCCTATTTGCCTTGCTCAACGTAAAACGGGGCGACACATTGTCGATTGGTGATGCTGATTTTATTATTTCGGGCACAGTGCAATCGGAACCTGGGTTACGCTTTAATCCGTTTCAGCAAATGCCCGCCGTGTATATTCATCAACAAGATGTAAAAAAAACCGGTGCGCTGCAGTTGGGCAGCCGAGTGGAGTTTGAACGTTACATCAATGCTTCCTCACAGGCACTGACACGTTTAAAACAAGCGGTGACGCTCTCACCCAGCGACGAATGGAAAGACCGCGATGGGGGCAATCGTACAATACGCGTGTTTGAGCGTACAGAACAGTATTTGTCGCTAACGGTAGCCATCGTTATTTTAATGGCCGCGACAACTTTGGTGCTCACCTGCCAGCATTATGTCTCATCGCGTCAGCGAACCATCGCCATGCTCAAAAGCTTGGGCGCGACCAAGCGGTGGATTTTGCAATGGTTGGTGTTGCAATCCAGTGTACTGTTTGTGGTCGCCGCGTTCGCGGGGACAGCAATCGGTGTGGTGTTAGAATTTTTGCTCCGTGTTCCTCTAGAAGGCATGCTACCCACCCCATTACCTGGCTATGGCTGGACACCAGCGATAAGTGCCATAATCACGTGTCTTGTCATTGCTATACCTGCATTGGGTGTCCCTTTTTCGTATTTATTGTCTGTCAGTCCAGCCAGTGCAATGAATGCCACGCAGACACACACGGTGGGTAAACACCGTGCTTGGTGGTTACTGATTCTACCTGTTGGGGCGTTAATCGCGGTTTACTATAATAATGCGTTGGTTTGGATGATTCTGGCTGGTATTGTTGGCTTATTTGCCTTGCTTGCAGTGGTTAGCCTGCTTCTAACTCGAGTGATTAAACAGTTTGCACTCGGTCCGGCGATGACGCTCGCGGTGAGTCGAATTGAACGTTCAAAATGGTCGTCAGGTATCCAATTTGGTGCGTTGGGCTTATCGTTAATGCTCTTAGCGGTGATTTGGTTGATACGAACCGATTTACTCGGCGATTGGCAACGGTTGGTACCTCAAGGTGCAGCGAACGCATTTGCGCTGAATATCGCTCCGTAT
>JBQGON010000253.1:0-2816 GCA_052087065.1 Vibrio sp.
TCATCGATTTGACATAGCTTGGCGACATAGAGAATTTCATCCGCGATCGGGGGTGGCGAACACAGAATCACTTTACGGCAGCCAGCAATCTGTGCCGGTACACCCAGCATCAAAACCGTTGAAGGTAACGGTGCGCTGCCGCCTGGAATATACAAACCGACTTGACTAATTGGACGCGTGATTTGCTCACACACCACACCGGGCATCGTTTCTACCCGCAAAGGTGGCACTTTTTGTGCTTTGTGAAAACAGCTGATATTGGCGTGTGCCTGCTCCAACGCTTGTTTCATCTCTGGTGTTAAACGCTCTGACGCCGCTTCAATGTCTGCCTGACTGACTCGTAACGCTTCAGGCTTTACGCGATCAAACTTTTCAGTTAATTCCCATAATGCTGCGTCACCGCCTTTTCTGACTTGCGTCATCACCTCGCTTACAACAGAGGTAATGTTCGCTCCTTCTGAAATCGCTGGACGCTCTAAGATAGAATTATGCTGCTCTTCACTTAAGGATTGCCAAACAACGGTTCTCATCACATTTACTCCATCATTTTTTCAATTGGTAGAACAAGGATAGAACTGGCCCCTAAGGCTTTGAGTTGCTCCATTGTTTCCCAGAATAAGTTCTCTGCGCTAACTAAGTGCAATGCCATACGAGATTTATCTGCCGAAAGTGGTAAGACGGTAGGATCTTCAGCACCAGGCAATAACGCGGTAATCTCTTCCAATTTGTCTACCGGTGCGTGTAGCATGATGTATTTAGATTCTTTCGCTTGCTGCACCCCTTGCATACGAGTCAGTAAGCGATTAATCAAATTCACTTTATCAGGTGCAAACTCACCAGTACGTTGAATCAGTGTTGCTTTAGATTCGAAGATGACTTCGACTTCTTTAAGCCCGTTCGCTTCCAGTGTCGCGCCCGTCGACACCAGATCGGCAATCGCATCAGCAAGTCCAGCACGCGGGGCCACTTCGACGGAGCCCGTTAGCATACACGCACTGAAATCGATACCTTGGCGATCCATATACGCTTTAAGCAATTGTGGGTATGTCGTTGCAATGCGCTGACCTTGTAAATCTTGTGGGCCGTTATAAGTTTGATCCGCATCGATAGCAATGGATAAACGGCAGCCACCAAAGTCCATACGACGTAAAGTTTCAAATTCACTTGGCTTTTGTAATGCCACACGATCTAAACGTACTTCTTCCAGTTCGTTTTCGCCAATGAAGCCAAGGTCAACGACCCCATCCATGATGAGACCGGGGATATCATCATCACGCACAAGCAGCAGATCGATTGGCATATTTATGGCGTGAACAACTAAACGTTCACCCATGACATTAAATTGGACACCACATTGTTTTAGTAGGATTTGGCACTCTTTAGCAAGACGACCTTTTTTCTGGATGGCGATTCGTAAACGTTGCGATTTCATAAACACTTCCCTTTGCAAACTTTTGAAATTAAATGAATTTGTTAGAAAAAAATAAAAAAACCCCCGGGAGCTTAGTTCCCGAGGGTTGGTAATCTGTGTAACGAATCAATTAACCACCGGGAGATTTCCTGTCCCCCGGGTATGCGCTCATCTCCCGACAGACTGACTAAGGATGATGATGGTAATGATGAATATTCATATTAGTTAAGCGCATATTTATAACCGTTCTCTATTGGATTAAATTTACATTATCGGAGCAGCAACGATATTTCAAGCGCTTTTTTGGTATTTTTTCGCTTTATTGTGCAAAAAGCCTTGCTCATAAAAAAAGGAAGTCCATAGACTTCCTTCCCAAAACATAGTTTAACCAATGATATCAATAATCTATTCCATTAATACGCCGCTGGCTTTCCATTCTGGATTCGGCGCTGAGAGACCCACTTAAGCCCGGCACACACAAGAATAAAAGCAATAATCGTAGCTGCAAAGGAAATCAGTGTTGAATCACTCATACCTAGCACGATATAACCAATCAAGGCAATAAAGGCGGTTGAAAGCGCATAAGGCAATTGAGTCGCCACGTGATCAATGTGATTACAACGTGCCCCTGTCGAGGATAAAATCGTCGTATCTGAAATTGGTGAACAATGATCGCCAAATACAGAGCCAGCCAAAACCGCACTTAACATCGGTAACATCAACGCGAGGTCAGTCGCAGCTGACATATCTCCAGCAATTGGCAACATAATCCCGAAGGTCCCCCACGATGTCCCCGTCGCAAATGCCATAATGCCTGACAAGATAAACAACAGAACAGGTAGCCATTGCGGGCTAATGCTGTCCTGCACGAGTGACGAAAGATAAGCGCCAGTCTTGATATCACCAATCACAGAACCAATTGTCCACGCAAACACTAAGATGATCACGGCACCAAACATGGATTTCGCGCCAATCCATAATGTGCGGCTAATATCACCCACAGGAAGCTTTTGCTTAAACACTGTGGCAATGGCAACAAATAGACCCACTAAGCCGCCACTAATCAACGAAGTATCCACAGAGGTGTGTTCAAAGGCACCCAGAACAGAGAACGCCTCCTTATTTTCCGCTAAGGATTGAGCGCCAGTAAAAATCATGGTACCGATTGTCGCGATGACCAACATCACAATGGGTAGTACCAAATCGGATACTTTACCGTGCTGGCTTGCAGGGATTTCAAGCTCTTCACTATCACTAGTCTTTGCAGCACTTGCATCACAGCCACGCCCTTGCGCCGCTTGCATTTCGTGTTTGCGCATTGGGCCAATGTCGATCCGGAACCAAATAACCGCGAACACCATTAACAATGCAAAAATGGCATAAAAGTTCATTGGCACCAATCGCA
>JBQGON010000254.1:0-2812 GCA_052087065.1 Vibrio sp.
CATCGACAAAATAACCATTTTCCATTGGGGTTAGATTTTATTTTGGTGTGTGGTCAGAAACTGGTGGCGCTACCTCGTTCAACAAGAGTGGAGATTATCTCATGTATGTAGCGGTGAAAGGGGGAGAAAAAGCGATTAAAGCTGCCCATCAATTGCAGGCCCAAAAGCGTCGTGGTGATACTGCATTCGCAGAGTTATCAGTGGCGCAAATTCGTGAACAGTTATCCGGTTCAGTGGATCGAGTGATCAATGAAGGCGGCATTTACGATAAAGATCTTGCCGCCCTTGCGATTAAACAAGCGGCGGGTGATTTGGTGGAGGCGATTTTCTTATTGCGCGCTTATCGCACCACATTATCTCGATTTTTGATTTGTGAGCCAGCCGATACCACCGAGATGCGAATTGAGCGTCGTATTTCAGCCGCTTACAAAGACGTTCCGGGTGGGCAAGTGCTCGGTCCAACCTATGATTATACTCATCGTTTATTGGATTTTACTTTAATGGCGGAGGGAGAAAGTTCTCAATCTGTTCAGCAATTAAAAGCCACCGATTCGGATATTGATCTAAGTGAACAAGAAGAAAGCACGGTGAGTCCACAAGTGCTATCGATGCTAGAAAGCTTGGACTTGATGGTGAGGGACGCCGATAGCCAACAAGCGCCAGAAGACATCACTATGCAGCCTGTGAATTACCCGAGTGATCGTTCTGCGCGCTTGCAAAATTTGGTGCGTGGTGATGAAGGATTTCTGTTGTCTTTGAGTTATTCCACCCAACGTGGTTATGGTCGCAACCATCCGTTTGCCGGCGAAATTCGCAGTGGTGAAGTGACGCTTTCTATTTACCCTGAAGAATTGGGTTTTAGCATTGAGATTGGAGATATTGAACTGACCGAATGCCAAATGATTAATGGTTTTGTGGGGTCGAAAAGCGATAAAGCAAAGCTGACCCGTGGTTATGGCTTGACCTTTGGTTTTACGGAACGAAAAGCGATGTCGGTGGCATTAATGGATCGAGCTCTACAAGCACCTGAATATGGTGAAACGGTCGATGGTCCGGCGCAAGATGAAGAGTTTGTATTAGCGCATGCTGATAACGTGGAAGCCTCGGGTTTTGTTTCGCATTTGAAACTGCCGCATTACGTTGATTTCCAATCTGAATTAGCATTATTACGCGAAATGCACAAAGAATACGATGCGAGAGAAAAGCAACAAGGTGGCTGATAAATTTAATAATCCATTAACGGATATTGAATTTTTTTAAAAAGTATCATTTTTAAACGTACTGGCTTTCAATGGATCAGTTATCGATGAAGCCGATAGAAAGAGTGCTGGAATAAGCGACTCTGGCTACAACTATGGTTATCTCGATGAGCAAACCAAACGAATGATCCGTCGTGCATTATTAAAAGCGGTGGCGATCCCCGGTTATCAAGTGCCATTTGCAGGGCGTGAAATGCCGATGCCTTATGGTTGGGGAACGGGCGGAGTACAGATCACCGCTACTATTATTGGCCGAAGTGACAGGTTAAAAGTGATCGACCAAGGCGCGGATGACACCACCAACGCAGTCTCGATTCGCTCATTCTTTGAAAATATTGCCGATGCCAACACCACTGAAAAAACCGTGGAGGCCAGCATTATTCAAACCCGTCACCGCATTCCTGAAACGCCAATGCAAGCCGGGCAAATTTTGGTCTATCAAGTGCCAATTCCTGAGCCTTTACGCTTTATTGAGCCAAGAGAAACGGAAACTAGAAAAATGCATGCACTGCAAGAATATGGTGTGATGCAAGTAAAACTGTATGAAGACATTGCGCGTTTTGGGCACATTGCCACCGCGTATGCGTACCCAGTCAAAGTTAATGATCGCTACATTATGGATCCGTCACCGATCCCTAAGTTTGATAACCCAAAAATGGACAACATGCCTGCGCTGCAACTGTTTGGCGCGGGACGAGAAAAACGTATTTACGCCATTCCGCCTTTTACCAAAGTAAAGAGTCTCGACTTTGATGATCATCCTTTTGAAATCCAGAAGTGGGATGAGCCGTGCAGCATTTGTGGCGCGACCGATACCTTCTTAGATGAAATCATTATTGATGATCAAGGTGGTAGTACTTTTGTATGTTCAGATACTGATTATTGCCGCCAAAATGGGGAGAAAACCCAATGTTAAGTTCAATACAAAACACTCAATCTGGCGTGGAACAAGCGTTATTGAAAGTCCAGAACTTGAGCAAGCTCTATGCACCGGGCAAAGGTTTTAGTGATGTGTCTTTTGAGCTATATCCGGGCGAAGTCTTGGGCATTGTCGGCGAGTCTGGTTCTGGGAAAAGTACCTTACTGCAATCCATTTCTGGCCGATTAAAACCCGATAGCGGCGAGGTGCTGTATTTGCAAACCGGCAGTGATGAGGCAAATCAAAGCAGCA
Organism: Vibrio sp.; assembly: GCA_052087065.1. Classification (GTDB taxonomy): domain Bacteria; phylum Pseudomonadota; class Gammaproteobacteria; order Enterobacterales; family Vibrionaceae; genus Vibrio. The sequence goes on from JBQGON010000254.1 coordinate 2,431, forward strand.
TTGCACAGCTAGAAAGTTTGTACGAGATGGCGGAAAGTCAGCGTCGTCATTTATTGCGCACCGAGTGGGGCGTGGTGCATCAACACCCAATGGATGGTCTGCGCGCGCGCGTATCGGCTGGTGGCAATATTGGCGAGCGTTTAATGGCAGTCGGTGAGCGTCATTATGGTGATATTCGAGATAAAGCACTGCAATGGCTGCAAGATGTTGAAATTCCAGCGGATCGTATTGATGGCATGCCGACAACGTTTTCTGGCGGCATGCAACAAAGGCTACAAATCGCTCGTAATTTGGTGACGCACCCAAAGTTGATTTTCATGGATGAACCGACTGGCGGATTGGATGTGTCGGTGCAAGCTAAGTTGCTCGATTTATTGCGCCG
>JBQGON010000255.1:0-2560 GCA_052087065.1 Vibrio sp.
TAACAAGCTAATCGTTAAGCAAAACAAGTTTCAAGTCGTCCATGCAAGTCGGACAGACAAGATCAAGCAAGGTATTCAAGTTGGCGTCACCGGCGAACTCGTTCAGGTGAAGCATTTAGACTAAGTTACAGTGGCCGAATGCGCCTATGTTAACAACTCAGACAGCATCCAAAATGTGCCCTGTCACTTTAACGTGTCCACCAGCCCACGTTGACATCGCACTCACGCCCTTCATCGAAAGAACGTGGTTAGTCCCCCCATTGAGAATGGAGCAAGACTGTAATTCGATTTATTAGACTGTAACAGCTTTATATTTTTCAAGTAAACAGAAGCCCCGATTGCGTTTTGTGGATGCAGTGGGAGCTTTTTTATTTTTCTTTGCTTTTAGTTCTCCGTGCTTTACCACTTCAATGCAAGTGATGCCTATTAACCCGCAACCTTATTTAGCCTCAATAATACGAGCTGTGTTGCCTGTTCGATATTGTTAATTTTAGTTCTTTTTTGACTAGTGTTAGCGCTTTATCTGCGGTATAATAGAGTTATTCAAAAGCCAATGGAGGTAATCTGATGACGGCACGTAGAAAAACTTACTTACTGTGGTTGGCCCTTGTGACATTCGTAGCAATCATAAACGGTATTTTTAAAAACTCATTGACACAAGTATTAGTGATGGTCACCGCCTGCTATGCCCTCTATCAGCTACTCAAAATGGACCATGTCTTTGATCGTAAAAAGCGTCGTGAGAATCGGGCAAGCCGGTAAATCAATTCAGCCATTTTTATTCAATCATCACGTAAAGTTGCGAAGGCCATCGCGATTTTTTTTGTGCCTCTTTAAAATGTCCTTCTACTTGTTTCTCAAAAAGTAATAACGTCTATTTTCCATTGATGAAACAAAAAGAGCCCCATCAAAAACGATGGAGGCTCTTTATGCATCTCATGATGAAATTGTAAGTTAAAAGATTTAAGAATTTTAGTCCGCGGATCCTGCAGCACCATGCGTTGCAACGAACTTAACGTCGTCAGCAACTTCTTTACCTTCATCAGAGTACTTCTGATTCCGCTTCATCATTTCATGACGATACCAGAAGAATAATGCGGTGTATGCAATCAGTGCTAGGGCAGCGTAAAGCACCATCATCATTTCGCCTTTAGAAGCTTTACCAACAAGCACAGCGATGAATTGTTCGATTGGACCTTCCTTAGTTGAGGAAGAGAAGAGCCCTGTTGCCGGAATACCAGGTGCGTGCAATGCACGCGCTGTGTGTGTGATAAATGGTGCCGAGAGAGTGCCTGCCCAAAGGAAGAGCGGCAGTTCAATCGCACCGATAACGATCATCCGAATAATCTTACCGCGAGTCACAACCAGCAGGGCTGGGGTAACACCCATGGCAATGATCCCACCTAAAGGCAGAATGCGGTTGCCAGGCAATATCAATGCTTCAAGTAACATGATTGGTGCCAAAACGTTAGCGGCGGCCCAAATTTCAGCACGGCCGGCTAAGAATGGCCAGTCAAGGCCGATATTTAACATACGTCCGCCAAGACGCTTGTTGGCAAAATCAGTAACACCTTGTGACAGCGGTTCAACAGCAGCAATGAACCAAGAACCGATAATACTAAACAGCTCCAAGCAGGTAGCAGCCATAAAGGCCAGTGTCGCAATTGACTTAACGCTCTGGTGGGAGATCAAACCAATAAAGATCCCAAGATAAATCCCAATGGCAAAACGACTGCCCCAGAAACCAATCTTTTCGTTCAATTTTGCAGCATCAAAATCATATTTATCTAACCATGGGAACAGTTTGTCAAACAACTTATCAAACACCATGATGACTGGATTCATCATGTAGTTTAAATGCGTGGTTGTCATTGGATTTTCCCAATCGTCCAGTAAGTCGTTGAAAGTTGGTTTCATGAGATCAGAGTTGATAATCTTCAAAATACCAATGAAGATGACCAAAATGGTAGCAATAAAGAGGTTAGCCCCGAAATAAATAGCCAGTAAACCAGTAAATGATAAGTGCCAGATATCAAAAATATCAACATCCAACGTATTTGTCCGATTCAAGAATAACAAAATCAAGTTGACGATGACCAGAATTGCTAAGAAGAATAATGTATACGGCGAACCCCAAGTAATTGTTGCGAGTGGCGCCCAACCTAAGTCAGTAATTGAAAGATTGATCCCTGTAGACTTAACGAAAGCATTTAACGCCGGCTGGTAGGTGGTTGTCAATAAACCGATAACACTCCCGATCGCGGTAATCGCAATCGCAAGTTTGATGCCGCCTTCCAACGCATGAAAGAAGTTAACGCCAACCGCCCAAGCAATTAAGGTCAGCACGATCAGCATAATCGGTGCTGCCCCTAAATCAATAACTGGCTTGAAGACCGCATTGGCCAAATCAATAATGGTTTGCATGAATTTTCTCACTCCTTATATGTATCTGACGGTTCATCGCCATCAGACCATGAGACTATTTCAGATTTTCCTTCTTGATAACGCCTTCAATTTTGTCGTAAACAGGTTTCGCCATTGCTGGCATCCGATACAAGAT
>JBQGON010000256.1:0-2514 GCA_052087065.1 Vibrio sp.
GTCTGCACTGGCGCTGATTGAAACTCCCAATCTCGTTCGTGATGCGCATCAAGCATTTATTGATGCTGGCTCACAGGTGGTGACGACCAACAGTTACGCCGTTGTGCCTTTTCATATCGGCGATGAACGTTTCCGCGAACAAGGCCAGAAACTCGCGGCGCTGTCAGGTGAGATGGCACGTCAAGCCGTTAAAGATACCGGCAACAGCGCGAAAGTCGCGGGCGCATTACCGCCGTTATTTGGATCCTACCGCGCTGACCTGTTTGAAGCAGAGCTTGTTGAAGATATCGCGACGCCATTGATTGAAGGCCTCGCCCCTTATGTCGATGTTTGGCTCAATGAAACACAAAGTTTGATTGCGGAACCCAAAGCCATTCATTCCTTGCTCAAAAAGCTCGGTTATAATGACAAGCCACTTTGGGTATCTTTTACCTTAGAAGATGAAATAGAGACAGATATCCCGCGCCTACGTTCTGGTGAAAGCGTTGAAGAAGCCGTGATTGCAATGGCCAACGAGGGCGTTGCCGCAATTTTATTCAATTGCTGCCAACCAGAAGTCATTGGCGAAGCCATTCGTATTGCGCGTGAAACTTTGCATCGTTTAGGCCAATCAGCCATTCAATTAGGCGCTTACGCTAATGCTTTCGGACCGCAAACTAAAGAAGCAGCAGCTAATGAAGAATTAGATGAAATCCGTGATGATTTGACGCCTCCCGCCTATGTGAATTGGACACAGCATGACGGAGCCACCCTGATTGGTGGGTGTTGTGGTATCGGTGTTGAGCATATTGCTAAACTCCAACAGCATTTTCACGCTTAATTATATTGTCATTATTAACCATAGCGAGGCCAAAGCATGCTGCTCTGGCCTTATTGTACCCACCAGATTTTTGTATCTATAGCAGATATCTATGCGCAAATATCGATGTCGAGCAGCCGCCCCTCTCAATTATCGAGTCCATTAATTAACCACCGCGATTTCCTATTCTCCCCCCCCTATAAATACCTTTTTTATACGATATGGGCGCTTTTCTACCCCAGTTTCAGGTGCGAGCAAATATTTACATTTCATTCACATACAACCCCAGAAAACATGAAGAAGTTATAAAATGCTGAGATAAAAAATGTAACATGCCTCATAAATGAAACATTTTCTATGTGATTGTCGTTCATTTATGAAAACGTTATTAATCGAAATCAAAGTTATCGCCCCCACCTTACGCTATTTTTCTTGCAGTTAAGGAGTTCGCTCCCCTATCCAATCCAACTGTAAGAAAGGATCGTGTATGTATCGATTTTACCGTACTCAAAGCGTAGGGGCACAGCTACGCCTAATTATGCTGTTGTGCTTATTATGTGCTTTTTCAGCGATTGCTACATGGGTGTATAAGGATGCCGATGAGTTACTCTTAACATCTGCCTTAAATGAACAACAATCACGGATAGAAGCGCTAGCCGACAGTTTGACTGGTCAATTTGATGCCTACCTTAAGACGAGTAAAAAATTAGAATCCACGTTTCAAAATGGCTATTTGCATGGCTTAACCAGCGAAGCAAAGCTCGTGACATTTAACGGACAGCAAGTACATGACTTAGTCATAAATGGTAAAAGCATCATCGGCGACTATACGCTGGTCGATCGCTTCACTCGCGATACCGGAGCCATTGCGACTATCTTTGCACCCAAAGGCATGGATTGGCTTCGCGTGTCTACTTCGTTAAAAAATCAAGCAAACCAACGTGCGGTTGGCACCCGGCTAGGTACCGATCACCCCGCTTATAACAAACTCATGTCAGGCCAAGACTACTATGCGGCCGTAACGTTATTTGGTAAACGCTATCTTACTTACTACTCTCCTATGCGTAATGCCCAAGGTAAAACCATCGCAGTCATGTTCATTGGCTTACCAATTGATACTGTCGCTAAAGGCATTTTCTCGTCACTGAGTGATATCAAATGGGGTAAAACGGGCTACACCATTGTCGTTGACACCGCGCCACATAATCTCGGTCATTATTTAGCCGCGCCGCAAGCAATACAATCCGATACTCCCATTCAAGATTATATCGATTCAGACAATCAGAAACCGTTTGCCGATATATTTTCCCAAAGTAATGGTACGGTGGTCTTTCCTTATAGCCACGGTGAACTCTCTGGAGAGAAATACTTAGTTTATGCGCATGTCGATGGTTGGGATTGGAAACTACTCGGCGGCACATTTATTTCTGAAATCACCGAAGAAAGTAACACCTTGTTAGTCCACATTTTCATCGTATCAATTGCAGTCGGATTAATCGCACTATTGGTAATCTCTTGGTTTTTTGTCAAGTTAACACGGCCACTCACTGAAGTGTCTGGTTATATGGACCAACTCAAATCAGGTAAAATCAGTTTAGATCTACGCGCCACAGATGAAGGGTCAAAAAATGAAGTGACTCGATTACGCAATAGTGTTGCGGCGATGGCAACGCGCTTGCGTGAATTGGTTGAGGATATTAAACACACCAGCAATG
>JBQGON010000257.1:0-2503 GCA_052087065.1 Vibrio sp.
GGTGCGTATCGAAGCGTCCTTGTAGGTGGATGTTGGAGGTGGGGCAAGACACAAAATTGATATTCGACATTTTCAATAACCGAGACAGCTTGGAGAAATAAGCTTGATTATAGGAATGCATCGCAGTGGTATGGCTGGCTGTGACATGAGCACCTAATCCAGATTCAAGCGCAGCGGTCGCGAGTACTTCGAGAAAACGTGATGCGTCATCATCAATCTCATCACAATGTATATCCACCAACTTGTTATGTTGTTTGGCAAAATCCATCACCCAACGCATCGATTCCACCCCATATTCACGGGTAAATTCAAAGTGTGGAATCCCACCGATAACGTCTGCTCCCAAAGCAATAGCTTGTTCCATCAGCAATTTACCATTGGGATAAGAGAAAATACCTTCTTGGGGAAAGGCGACGATTTGTAAATCGATATACGGGGTTAACTCAGGTTTAAGAGCCACTATCGCTTTGAGAGCGGTGAGTTCTGGATCGGTAATATCAATGTGTGTCCGTATGTGTTGAACTCCATTTTCAATCAGCAGTTGTACGGTTTTTCTCACTCGTGATTGTACATCAGCGATTGTGAGTAGTGGTTTGCGTTCCGACCAACAGGCGATCCCTTCGAATAACGTGCCGCTTTGGTTCCAGCGAGGTTCGCCGACAGTCATCGCAGCATCTAGGTGGATATGGGGCTCAACAAAGGGAGCGCAAAGCAAGTGTCCGCCAGCATCAATATTGGCATGGTCTGCGCTCATTCCTGCTTGTTTATCTATGGCGCTAATCAGGCCTTTTTCACACACGATAGTAAAGAGACCGTCCTGATGTCGCAGTCGAGCATTAGTGATTTTCATCGTCGTCCTTTTTATATACAAATTCGATGTTTTTCATCGTCACAGTAATTAGTAAGAACCACCAAGTTTGATAGGGGGTTCCTGTTTTATTAACTTTAAGAGTAGAGCATGGCTCAAAAAGGCGGTAACCATACCAATCACTGGTGGTAGCCATAGTGAATAATAAGCACAGGCAGAGCCGATAAAGACGAGCATGATAGGAACGGAGAACTTGGATAATAATTTCATGACTTTTATGCCCATTGAAGCGGTAATACAACAGCCCAAACCAAAGATAATCATTAAAGGAATAATCCAAGAATGAGGCAGCTGAAGTAGTTTAACCAGTGCAATCGCAATGGTTGCAATGCCCCAAGCATAGCCGCTGACTTGGGTACATCCCAAAATAACATCAGACAGCTTACTGCCTTGCTCACCAAGATAACAACGCCCTAGTTGGACAGTATTGCATCCGGTTTTATAGGCGATGTAAACGAGTGTTGCTGCATAGCTACTTAGAATTAAGTTACCAGCAATGATAATGAATAAAATTTGGTCGAAATGGAACGCCGTGCCTATTTTGCCCCCCGCCCATATTGTCGCCGAAAAAAAAGTAAAACCGATGAGTAAAGCGCTCATAGACCAAAAGCTACGAAGTGAATATTTTGGTGAAGCACTGAACGGATAGTCATGATCATGGTTCATGGGCATTCCAAGAGTAATGTATTGATACCTCGAAAGTAGCAACTATGGTGCCATAAACAGGAGAATGAAATTCTCGGCATTGATAGCGTTATACGGTATCAAGCCTACCTTGATGCGAGCGATTTTTTGACGCCTATAAGTAGACTGGGTGAGCCAATATTGGGAGTTTTATGCATATTTTTGGTGCAACTCATTGATCAATATAGAATCTAGCAGACTAAACTTACGCCTATCATTTTCCGCTTTTGTAAAAGAATTGTTGAATTTGTCGTTGCTGCTTTATGGCCTTATCTAATGGGATTAAACGAAAGGTAATTTTGGCGCCGGGCTGGCATTGTGCGAGGGAATTAATACTACGTGCGCTCAAGCAGCCTAATTTCGGATAGCCGCCAATGGTCTGTCGGTCGCGCATTAAAATAATCGGTTGGCCATCAGGCGGAATTTGTACAGAGCCAAGAGCGATACCTTCAGAAATAAGCCGCTGCTGCTGACACGGAATGGGCGTCCCTGATAGGCGAGCTCCCATGCGGTCACTATGTGGGGTGAGCGTATAGTCGCTGTGGAAAAATTGCTGGTGTTGGCGTTGAGTAAACCAGTCAAATTGATAGCTAGCCATGACATCAAGCTCGATTTGTGAAGGGTAGTCTGGAATAAACGATGCAGGCACCTGTCGACGAATCTTACACTGAGTCGCCGAGTAGGGAAGGGTGTCTTGAGCGCATAGCGCCTTGCCGTGTGAGTCTAACCCGCCGAGCTCATCACGCATAACGGTGGACGAGCTATGTAAAACGTTCGGTACGTTAAATCCATCGTTAACGGATAAATAGGCGCGAACTCCCCTGCGAGCTCCTTGTAACACCAATTCATCACCGGGTTTCGCGTGGTAACTTTGCCATGTTGATATCGGCGTATTGTTAAGTCGGCCATTCATATCGGCACCGGTTAATGCAAAGGTCGTTGCACGCTCAA
>JBQGON010000258.1:0-2500 GCA_052087065.1 Vibrio sp.
CCTTGGAGGTGACATGTCTTTTTTAATCAGTGACCAATGGAATGAACGCAAAGACGATGAGCATAAAATTCGTCGTCATGATCACCGCAGTCCCTTCCAACGCGATCGTGCACGCGTGTTGCATTCGGCAGCGTTTCGACGCTTACAGTCAAAAACCCAAGTGCATGGCAGCAGTACCAATGATTTTCATCGCACTCGCTTAACCCATTCCTTAGAAGTGGCGCAGATTGGCACGGGCATTGTGGCACAAATTAAAAATAAACAGCCCGATTTTCGCCCACTGATGCCCTCAGACAGCCTCATTGATTCGTTATGTTTGGCCCATGATATTGGTCATCCGCCCTATGGTCATGGCGGAGAAATCGCGCTCAACTATATGATGCGCGAACATGGGGGGTTCGAAGGAAACGCACAGACGTTTCGTATTGTCACCAGTTTAGAGCCATACACTGAACATCACGGCATGAATTTATCGCGCCGAACCTTACTCGGGTTATTAAAGTACCCAGCGCTATTAAGCCATACGCGCGCGAGCAAACAGCCCGAGCCCGCGTTGCATCAGCGCCAACTCAAAGCACGTGACTGGCTCCCCGCTAAAGGCATTTATGATTGTGATGCCACCCTGCTAAATTGGGTACTGGCACCGCTGTCCGACAACGACCGACAGTTACTCAATACGCTGCGAGAGCCAGATGCCAGTGCTTATGAGCACCAAAAAACCCGTTTTAAATCATTAGACTGCTCGATTATGGAGCTGGCAGATGATATCGCCTATGGGGTACACGATTTAGAAGATGCCATCGTAATGGGGCTGGTTACCAAAAATCAGTGGGACGCCCATGCGAAACCTAATCTGCAAGCCCAAGAAGGCTGGTTTGCTGAGCAAATAGACACGCTGACGGAGATGCTATTTTCCGACAAACACTATATTCGTAAAGATGCCATAGGTGGCATCGTCAATTCTCTTTTAACCAGCATTCGAGTCGAAAAAGTCTCGGCTTCTTTTGACAGCGATCTCTTAGCATACAATGCTTATTTGGAAGCCAACATGGCACGTGCGTTAGAGATTTTGAAAGGATTTGTCAGCAATGACGTGATTCGTGTCCCTCAAGTACAACGCTTTGAATACAAAGGCCAGCAAATCATCATGGATTTATTTGAAGCGCTCAGCGCCGATCCAGAACGTTTGCTACCTGCTGCCACCAGTGAAAAATGGTGCCATGCAGAAGCCTCGCGTGGAGATGGGATGCGCGTACTGTGCGATTACATTGCCGCCATGACCGATGGTTACGCACAGAAAATTCATCATGAGATGTTTGGTTGATACGCCAAACCACACAAAAAATAAGGATAAATATTGAAGGTTTGATCGTTTGTTATATCCGTGGTTGAAGGTCTACTACTCACTTGGGTCCGGTAAAACGGGTGGTGTGCTGTCCATATAAGTTAAGAAATTTTTCCATAGCTCGTACGTTCTCTGTTTAGTTAACGTCGTTTTGCAGGTTATCGCCATAATTCCACGGATAGTACCATCACGCCATTGCGTATATACCGAATCACAGTGAGACAACATATATGCCTGCCAATCCTTTTGAGCAAGCTTAATCGCGGCTACCAATTCTGGGTCATGCGAGTTGTGCTCAATGCTCGTCTTTAGATATTTGTCTAATGTCGCTTGTGCTGATTCTAATTCAATAGCACCACATTGATTTATCTCGAGCGTGGTCATCGCGTTATTACAATCAATGGATTCTTCTTTGGCAACAACACCAAACGAAAGGATCGCTAATAGGAGGATTAGATACTTATTCATTGCTTTACCCCAAAGTACATAACGCTTTCCTCAGCGGTGAGTTTACGAGTTCTCTGCCGCAACTTGTTTTACGCTTTCTTCGCAGACGCTATTGATCTTGTAATTAAAATACATTGGAGAAAATAAAAATGTCCAAAGTCCATGAAACCATTCTCTATTGTCTTTATTAATCTCGTAAGCCGTGTTCAGCCGATTGCGAGCCATAAATCCCCATACAATGAACATTATCCCCGATATGCGATCTGAAATATCACTTAGGATCGCGACAGGATGACCTTCATCGACCGCAAGGTATGCAAAGAATAAAATCAACGAAATGTAAGACATCCCCAGTATTGCGTTTACAAAACCTTTTGATATTTTATTATTCTCGCCAGACAAATCATTAATCTTAATCGTTTGCTTTTTGGTATAATGGGCAAAGTAGACACCGTAGGTGACTATTCCAAGCCCAACAAGCCGCCATGTGCTTTGATCCTTAAAAGATGTCATCGAATCGAATTCTTTCACGTTATATATCCTATAGGGGAGAACAGTGCCTTTTCAGCAGACACTGTTCTTATAATATTGACAAGAAATACAGAAAGTATCAGTTAACATACTGTAATAAAATATTTTTTAATTATAAATCGTAAAAACCCACTGTCTAGCATCATGCAAATGTGTATATAATAACTGTTTGTTGTT